>JASHRZ010000059.1 GCA_030037055.1 Alphaproteobacteria bacterium | reverse complement strand
ATGACGGGCTTGGACGAGAGCAAGACGCGACCGATGCTTTCAGCGCTGGTGGTGGCGCGCAACGAGGAGCGGCAGCTCGCCCAATGCCTCGAGACGCTCAGCTTTGCCGACGAGATCGTCGTGGCGCTCGACCGCACAACCGACCGCTCGGCCGAGATCGCGCGCGGCTTCGGCGCGCGCGTCGTCGAAGGCGCGTGGCCGTTCGAGGGCGAGCGGCGTACCGAAGCGGTCAAGGCCTGTCGCGGCGATTGGGTGATCGAGGTCGATGCCGATGAGCGGGTGACCCCCGGCCTTGCCGAGGAGGTGCGCCGGGCGATCGCGGAGACGCGGGACGACGCCTATTTCCTCATCCCGATCGCCAATCATGTCGGCGGAAGGCTGGTGCGCTTCGGCTGGGGCGCCTATAACGGCGCCGCCATGCGCGCGGCGCTCTACCGTCCCGGCGGCAAGATCTGGGGCCGCGGCCGCGTCCATCCGCCGGTGCGCTACACCGGTGAGCGCCGCGTGCTCGTGCATGCCATCGACCATTTCGTCGACCGCGATTTGAGCGACATGTTCCGCCGCCTCAACAGCTACACCGACGCGGCTGCGGCCGACGCCGTCGACAAGGGCCAGATTCCGGCCTTCCGCTCCGCCTTCCGCCGCATGTTCAGCCGCGCCTGGAAATCCTATGTCGCGCGCAAAGGCTATCGCGAAGGCGCCTACGGCGTGGCGCTCGCGCTCTTCTCGGCGCTCTATCCTATGCTGACCTATCTCAAGGCGGTGACGCGGCTCGAGGCCGAAGGGCGTGGCGGCGGAGTGCGCTGAGCGTCAGCGCTTGCTGCGCAGGCGCGCGACGGCGTCGCGCCAGCCGGCATAGGCTGCCTCGCGCTCGGCGGAGTCGCGCTGCGGCTCGAAGAGGGCGTCGCGCCGCCAGCGCCCGGCCAAGGCCTCCAGCGAGGGATAGACGCCGGCGCCGAGGCCGGCGAGCGCGGCGGCGCCGAGAACGGTGGTCTCGGTGAAGCGCGGCCGCTCCACCGGCAGGTTCAGCGTGTCGGCGAGGCATTGGGCAAACCAGTTGTTGACCACCATGCCGCCGTCGACGCGCAGGCTCGCCGGCGCCGCGCCGTCGGCCCGCATGGCCTCGATGAGATCGCGGGTCTGGTAGCAGGCCGCCTCCAGGGTCGCGCGCACCAGCTCGGCGCGGCCGACATCGCGGGTGAGGCCGAAGATGGCGCCGCGCGCCTCGGCATCCCAATAGGGCGCGCCCAACCCGGTGAAGGCGGGCACGACATAGACGCGCCGCGCCGGATCGGCGGCGCGCGCCAGCGCTTCGGTCTCCTCGGCATGCGCGAAGAGGCCGAGCCCGTCGCGCAGCCACTGCACCGCCGCGCCGGCAACGAAGATCGAGCCCTCGATCGCATAGGTCGGCCGGCCGCCGAGGCGATAGGCCAAGGTGGTGAGCAGCCGGTGACGCGAGGCGAGCGCCTCGCCGCCGGTGTTGAGCACCGCGAAGCAGCCGGTGCCGTAGGTCGATTTGATCATGCCCGGCGCGAAGCAGGCCTGGCCGATGGTCGCCGCCTGCTGGTCGCCGGCCATGCCGGCGATCGCGATCGGCGCACCGAAAAGCGCCGCTTCGCTGCCGCCGAAATCGGCGGCGTTGTCGCGCACCTCCGGCAGCAGCGCCCGCGGCACGCGGAAGAGCGCCAGCAGCTCGTCGTCCCATTGCTGGCGGTGGATGTCGAAGAGCAGCGTGCGCGCCGCGTTGGTGGCGTCGGTGGCGTGGGCGGCGCCGCCGGTGAGCCGCCACAGGAGGAAGCAGTCGATGGTGCCGAAGGCGAGCTCGCCGCGCTCGGCGGCGGCGCGCGCGCCGGCGGTGTCGTCGAGCAGCCAGGCGATCTTGGTGGCGGAGAAATAGGGATCGATGACGAGGCCGGTGCGCTCGCGCACAAGCTCGCCATGGCCCGCCGCCGCGAGCTCGGCGCAGCGCTGCGCCGTGCGCCGGTCCTGCCATGCGACGGCGCGCGCGATCGGCCGGCCAGTCCGGCGCTCCCACACCACCGCGGTCTCGCGCTGGTTGGCGATGCCGATGGCGGCGACGTCGCGCGCGCCGAGCGATTTCTTCGCGAGCACGGCGCGGCTCGCGTCGAGCGCGGCGTGCCAGATCTCCTCCGCATCGTGCTCGACCCAGCCGGGTCGCGGGTAGTGCTGCGCGAGCTCGCGCTGCGCCTGGGCGCAGGGCAGGCCCTCGGCGTCGAACAGCATGGCGCGCGTGCTGGTGGTGCCCTGGTCGATCGCCAGGATATAGGCGTGGCGGGGCTTCGCCATTGCCTCGGCCTCAGTCGGTGAAGCGGCCGAGCCGCACCGCGGTCTGGCCGGGCAGCAGGCGGCGCGACGGCATGATCAGGACGCAATCGTCGTAAGGCGTGCGGATCTCGCGGCCGCCGTCGCGCGCGATCGGCGTCCCGGCGCGCGCGATGACCTCGAGGCCGCGATAGTCCGCGGCGAAGGTGAAGCGGTCGCTGGCCATGGTCACCGCCTCGGTGACGGTGATGACGCGCTGCGGCGGCGTGGGCGCGCCGAGGATGCGCTCCGCCTCCGCCCTCGGCAGAACGCCGCAGGCGGCGAGAAAGCGCCGGGTGGTGTCGATCGCGACCGCGGCGGCGCTTTTCTCCCAATGCTGCCCGCATTCGACCAGCAACGCCGTCCTGGGCGAGGCGGGATCGTCGAAATCGGCGTAATCGCGCATGCGCCGCCCGGCGGTGTGGCCGGCGTCGCGCACGATGACTGCCGGCACGCCGACCCGCCGCGCCAGCGCCAGCGACTTGTCGGTGAGGCCGGCGAGCATCAGCGGCGCCGTCGCCTGCTGCATCGAATGCAGGTCGAGCAGCCGATCCACGGCGGCGACGAGCGGGCGGAGCGCTCGGGCGCGCTCCAGCTCCACGCTCCGGCGCGGGCCGTCGAGGGTGGTGCCGTCCCAGAGGCGGTTGAAGTCCTCGTCGACATAGCGCGAGGCCGAGGGGTCGGCGGGGTCGAAGCGGCGATAGGCCGCGACATTGGCGAAGCTCAGGGTCACTTTTCCGGCGGCCGGCCTGACGCCGCCGCGGAGCAGGCGGTCGAGCGCGATGGCGCCGCAGATCTCGTTGCCGTGCGCGATCGCATTCACCAGCACATGCGGGCCCGGCCGCCCGCTGTCGAAGCTGGTGACGTAAGGAATGCCGGTATTGCCGGCGTAGGCCGCGATGTCCGGCGCGGCAAGCTCGATGACGTAGCCGTCGTCGTTCATCGGGTTAGTACTCGCGGCCCCGCCTCACCCTCGCGCTGCGCGAGAGCCGCTCCGCGGCTCTCTCCCTCCGCCCCAAGGGGGCGGAGAGGGCCGCGGTGAGGGGGGCGATGATCGTGCGCGCGGTTTTAGGCATGTCTGATTCCGACCGCCAGCCTGCTAGCGCTCGAGGTGATCGATCAGGCGGCGCATGAAGCTCTCGCAGCGACGCACCTGATCGAGGTCGATGTACTCGTTGGGCTTGTGCGCCACCTCGATCGAGCCGGGGCCGCAGATCACGGTCGGGATCTCCGCCTCCTGGTAGAGCCCGGCCTCCGCGCAGAAGCTGACCTTGCCGGTGTCGTTGGCGCCGGTGAGCGACTGGGCGAGCTTTACCAGCGCGTGATCGGGCGCCATGTCGAGCCCGTCGACGGCATTCATCTCCTCGAAGGCGATGCCCGTGGCCGGGCTCACGCTCTGCATCTCCGGCAGCAGCGTCGTCGCGGCATAGCGCTTGACCTCGTCGAGCAGCGTGGCGGGATCGTCGGCAGCGATGTTGCGGAACTCGAAATCGAAACTGCAGTCGCGTGGCACGATGTTGAGCGCGGTGCCGCCCTGGATCACGCCGGTATGGATGGTGGTGTAGGGCGGCGCGTAGGCCGGGTCGAACGGGCCCTGGTCGCGCTTGCGGCGCGCCATGGATTTCAGATAGGCCACGATCTCGGCGGCGGCCTCGACCGCGTTCACGCCTTCATGCGCCAGCGCCGAATGGGCTTCGAGCCCGTGCACGCGGCAGCGCAGATTGTGCTTGCCCTTGTGCGCGATCACCGGCCGCATCAGGGTCGGCTCGCCGACGATGCAGGCGCTGGGGCGGACCGGCCGCTGTTTGAGCGCGGCGATCAGCTCGCGCACGCCGATGCAGCCGGCCTCCTCGTCATAGGTGAAGGCGAAATGGACGGGCGTCTTGAGCGGGCGTGCGAGGAATTCCGGCACCAGCGCCAACGCCACGGCGATGAAGCTCTTCATATCGGCGGCGCCGCGGCCGTAGAGGCGGCCGTCCTTCTCGGCAAGCGCGAAGGGATCGCCGTCCCAGACCTGGCCGTCCACCGGCACGACGTCGGTATGGCCGGAGAGCAGGATGCCGCTCTTCTCCGCCGGGCCGATGGTGGCGTAGAGATTGGCCTTGCGCCGCTCGCGGTCATAGACGAGATCGGAGCCGACGCTCCAGCCCTCGAGATACTCCTGCACGAATGCGATGAGCGCGAGATTGGATTCGCGGCTCGTCGTGTCGAAAGCGACGAGACGGCCGATCATGTCGCGACTGGAAAGAACGGCTCCTGGCACGGCGCTTCCCTCAGGAATTTCCCCATACTATGGCGGACGCCGCAGGCCGGCGCCAGAGCCGCAGCGCCGCCACGGCTATGGTCTATGAGTTTCACCATGGAAGCACGGAGGACACGGAGAAGAATATTTGGGCGCGAAGCGCGCCATTTTCGCTTCTCCGTGATCTCCGCGTCTTTGTGGTGGACTCGATATAAGACAGCCCGGCAGGCGCCAGGGCCGCGCTCAGGACAGGAACTGCTCCTTCAGCACGCGCTCCTCGAGATTGTGCTCGGGGTCGAAGAGCATGGTGAGCGCGACGTCGCGGTTCTCGCGCACCGTCACCGACAGCACGTCGCGCACCTCGGTGTAATCGGCGACCGCGCTCACCGGGCGCTTCTCCGCCTCGATGACGTCGAAGCGCACCTCGGCGGTATGCGGCAGCAGCGCACCGCGCCAGCGCCGCGGGCGGAAGGCGCTGATCGGGGTCAGCGCCAGCACGCCGGCGCCCAGCGGAATGATCGGGCCGTGGGCGGAGAAATTGTAGGCGGTGCTGCCGACCGGCGTCGCGACCAGGATGCCGTCGGCAGCGAGCTCCTCGACCCGGACGACCTCGTCGACCGTGACCCTGATCTTGGCGGTCTGGCGCGTCTCGCGCAGCAAGGAGACCTCGTTGAAGGCGAGCCCTTCATGCTCCCGGCCGCGCATGTCGCCCGCGCGCATCTGCAAGGGATGGATGCGCACTGGCGAGGCGCGCGCGATGCGCTCGCGCAGGCCTTCCGGGCCGTAATTGTTCATGAGAAAGCCGACGCTGCCGCGATGCATGCCGAAGATCGGCACGCCGCGCTGGAGATAGCGGTGCAAGGTCTCCAGCATGAAGCCGTCGCCGCCCAGCGCGACGATGACCTCGGCCGAATCGGGCGGCGTGTCGGCATAGCGCTCGCACAGCTCCGCCAGCGCCTGCTGCGCCTGGGGCGCGTCGCTCGCCACGAAGGCTATGCTCGGGAGGTCGCTCACCGCGGCCCGGCGGCAGGAAGAGCGGCGATGCTCACCCGCCCGTGACACTCATATGCCGGGCCACCACCGGCCGGTTGTGGCGGCGATCGATCACGAAATCGTGACCCCGGGGCTTGCGGGCGATCGCCTCGTGGATTGCCTGCTCGAGCGGCTCGTCGCTCTCGCAGAAGCGGAGCGGCGCGCGCAGATCGGCCGCGTCCTCCTGGCCGAGGCACATGAACAGCGTGCCGGTGCAGGTCAGCCGCACGCGGTTGCAGGTCTCGCAGAAATTATGCGTGAGCGGCGTGACCATGCCGATCCGCCGCCCGGTCTCGCGCACGACGTAATAGCGCGCCGGCCCCCCGGTGCGGTAGTCCGTCTCATCGAGCGTCCATTTGCGCTGCAGCGCCGCGCGCACCATGGAGAGCGGCAGATACTGGTCGAGCCGGGCGTCGGCGCCGATCTCGCCCATCGGCATGACCTCGATGAAGACCAGGTCGAAGCCCTGCTCGCCGCACCAGCGCACCAGCCGGTTGAACTCGTCGTCATTGACGCCGCGCAGCGCCACCGCGTTGATCTTGACCTCGAGCCCGGCGCGCTTGGCGGCATCAAGACCTTCCAGCACTGCGCCGAGCTTGCCCCAGCGGGTGATGGCGGTGAATTTCGCGGCATCCAGCGTGTCGAGCGACACGTTGATGCGCCGCATGCCGGCGGCCTTGAGCTCGCCAGCATAGCGCGCGAGCTGGCTGCCATTGGTGGTGAGGGTGAGCTCGTCGAGCGCGCCGGTCTCGAGATGCCGGCCGAGCGCGCGCACCAGCGACAGGATG
>JASHRZ010000558.1 GCA_030037055.1 Alphaproteobacteria bacterium | reverse complement strand
CCGGCCATCACGTCCCGCAACCGGCGCAACAGGCGGCGAGAGCCGGTGGCCGCTTCCATCACGCCCCTGCCCGCGACCGCCCGTCCCGGTCGGCACGACCGTCGTCATCGTCTTCGGCCTCGCGCGCGGCGAGCGCGCTCACCGCTTGCTCGACCAGCTCGTCGAGGATCTCGCGGGTCGACTGCTCGCGCGTTACCATGCCGACACTCTGTCCGGCCATCATCGAGCCGGTCTCGACATCGCCGTCGATGACCGCGCGGCGCAGCGCGCCGGCCCAGAAATGCTCGATTTCGAGCTGGGCATCCTTCTGCGAGAGTTCGCCGCGGCTGTAGCGGTCGATCACCTCGCGTTGCAACTCCTGGAATTTCCGCGTGCCGTCATTGGCCAGCGCGCGCACGGGGATCACCGGGAAGCGCGGGTCGAGCTGCACCGAGGGCACCGCGTCGCGCGCGCCGGCGCGCAGGAAGGCCTGCTTGAAGCGCGGATGGGCGATCGATTCATGAGCGCAGACGAAGCGCGTCCCGAGCTGCACGCCGCCGGCGCCCATCTCGAGATAGGAGGCGATCGCCTCGCCACGGCCGATGCCGCCGGCGACGAAGACCGGCACCTCGCGGATATGCGGCAGGATCTCTTGCGCCAACACACTGGTGGCGACCGGGCCGATATGGCCGCCGGCTTCCATGCCCTCGATGACAATGGCGTCGGCGCCCATGCGCACCAGCCGCTTAGCGATGACCAGCGCCGGCGCGAAGCATAGCAGCTTGGCGCGCGAGCCCTTGATACGCGCCACCGCGGCGGCGGTCGGCAGCGCGCCGGCGAGCACGATATGGCCGACGCGGCGCGCGGCGCAGACGTCGATGAGCTCGAGCAGCTGCGGGTGGAGGGTGATGAGGTTAACGCCGAACGGCCGATCGGTAAGCGCGAGCGTGGCGACGATTTCGGCGTCGAGCTGCGCCGGGTTCATCGAGCCGCAGGCGATCACGCCGAAGCCGCCGCCGTTGGAGATAGCGGCGACCAGGCCGCGCTCGGACACCCATGTCATGGCGCCGCCCATGATGGCGAGGTCCGACCCGAGGAACTCGGCGCCACGCCGCCACAGCCGATCAAGCCGGCGGCGCGCGCGCAACCGTGCGGCGGCGTCATGTGCGCCGGCGCCGTCCGAGCCCGACCCGGGAGCGATGCGGCGATCCGCGTCGGAGATCATCTTGGTCAGCTTGCGTCGAGGCCGTAGGCGGTATGCAGCGCGCGCAGCGCCAGTTCGGTGTACTCCTCCGCGATGAGCACGCTAACCTTGATCTCCGAGGTCGAGATCACCTGGATATTAATGTTCTTCTCGGCCAACGTCTTGAACATCTGCTGGGCCACGCCGACATGGCTGCGCATGCCGACGCCGATGACGGAGATCTTGACCACGTTGGGGTCCGGCTTGAGCACGGCGAAGCCGAGGCTGGCTCGCTTTTCTTCGAGTACCTTGACGGTGCGGTCGAGATCGGCCTTGCCGACGGTGAAGGTGAGGTCGGTGAAGGCGCCGTGCTCGGAGATGTTCTGCACGATCATGTCGACATTGATCGCGTGCTCGGCGAGCGGGCCGAAGATCGCGGCGGCGACACCGGGCCGGTCGGGCACCCTGATGAGCGTGACCTTGGCCTCGTCGCGGCTGTAGGCGATGCCGCTCACCACTTGCTGTTCCACGATCTCGTCCTCGTCCACGACCAGAGTTCCGGGCGCGTCGTTGAAGCTCGACAGCACCTGCACCCGCACGCGATGGTTCATCGCCATCTCGACCGAACGCGTCTGCAGCACCTTAGCCCCCTGCGAGGCGAGCTCCAGCATCTCCTCGTAGGTAATTCTATCGAGCTTCTTCGCCTTCGCAACGATGCGCGGATCGGTGGTATAGACGCCGTCGACATCGGTGAAGATATCGCAACGATCTGCGTGCAGCGCCGCCGCCAGCGCCACCGCCGAGGTGTCGGAGCCGCCGCGTCCCAGGGTGGTGATGCGGTTGTCGGGTCCCAGGCCCTGGAAGCCCGCCACCACCGCCACCTGCCCCTCGCGCATGCGGCGGATGATCTCGCCGGTCGGGATCTCGCGGATGCGCGCCTTGCCGTGGATGCCGTCCGTGCGGATCGGCACCTGCCAACCGAGCCAGGAGCGGGCGTTGACGCCGCGGTCCTGCAAGGCGAGCGCCAGCAGCCCCGCCGTGACCTGCTCGCCGGAGGCGACGACGGTGTCGAATTCGCGGGCGTCGTGCAGCTTGCAGGTCTGGCGCGTCCAGTCGACCAGCTGGTTGGTGACGCCGGCCATGGCCGAAACCACCACCGCCACCTCGTCGCCGGCATCGACCTCGCGCTTGATGCGCGCCGCCACCGCGCGAATGCGGTCGATGTCGGCCACCGACGTGCCGCCGAATTTCTGCACAATGCGCGCCATGGGGAGAAACCCGCCGAAAAACCAGCACCGTGATCGCCGTCGGCAACTTGCCCGAATAACGGCGGCTATACATACTCTTATCGATGGCGGCGAAGCAAGGCGGGCGGCGAGCGACAGCATGGGCAAATCCGCGGCAGAGCATACCGGCGCCGGCACGGTCGATCGCGCCGAGGTCGAGCATTTCGCGCGCATCGCCAAGACTTGGTGGGAACCCGAGGGCGAGTTCCGCCCGTTGCACAAGCTCAACCCGGTCCGGCTTGGCTTCATTCGCGACCGACTGGCGGCGCGGTTCGGCCGTGACATCCGCCAGCCCAGGCCCTTTACCGGCCTGCGCCTGCTCGATATCGGCTGCGGCGGCGGGCTGGTCAGCGAGCCGCTCGCGAGGCTGGGCTTCGCCGTCACCGGCATCGACGCCGGCGAGGCGATGCTCGAGGTGGCGCGCGGCCACGCGGCCGAAAGCGGCGTCGCGGTCGACTACCGCCGGGCGAGCGCCGAGGATCTCGCGGCCACGGGCGAGCAATGGGATGCGGTGCTGGCGCTGGAGGTGGTCGAACATGTTGCCGCGCCCGAGCTGTTCCTGGCCGCCGCGGCGCGGCTGGTGAAGCCCGGCGGCGCCCTGATCGCCGCCACGATCAACCGCACGCCCAAGGCATTCCTGTTCGCGATCATTGGCGCCGAATACGTACTGCGCTGGCTACCGCGCGGGACGCATCACTGGGACAAATTCCTGCGACCCTCGGAACTCGCCCAAGGCTTGCGCCCGCACGGGCTCGCGGTCCAGGAGGTCAGCGGTCTCACCTACAACCCGATCGGCGACCGCTGGTCGCTCAGCCGCGATCTCGACGTCAACTACCTGCTTTTCGCCGTCAAGGGGCCGGAAACCGTTTGAAACGGCTTCTCAACCGCAGGCTTCAAAGAGCCTTGCCGAGTCGAAGTTTCGACCTTATGAGTTATGGATCCCTGCCGGTGACGCCCCCGACGGGGTGAAGGCGTGAGCCAAAAGGGGAAGGGCGGGGGTTTCCATGGTGCGTCAATGAGTGCTTCCCAGTCGCCGGGGGAGACTTACCGCCTCACCGGCAAGATCAAATGGTTCAACCGCAGCAAGGGCTTCGGCTTCATTATCCCGAATGACGGCAGCGGGGACGTGTTCCTGCCGCTATCGGTCCTCGAGCGCTCGGGGCACAGCGAGGCGCCGGACGGAGCCTCGATCGTCTTCGAGTGGACGCAGGGGCCGAAAGGCCGCGCGGTGACGCAGGTGCTCGACATCGATACCTCGACCGCGACGCCCCGGGCCCCGCGCGAGACCCGGTTCCGCGGCGGCGGAGGGCGCAGCGAGGCATACGAGGAAGCGCCGGGCCCGACCGAATCGCTCGACGGCGTGGTCAAATGGTACGATCCCGCGCGCGGTTTTGGCTTCATCCTTCCGAATGACGGCGGCAAGGACATCTTTGTGCATGTGACGGCACTGCGCCGCTCCGGCATCGAGATGCTCGAACCCGGCCAGCCCGTACGCATGATGGTGGCGCAAGCGCGGCGCGGCCGCGAGGCCTCTTCGATCCAGCTGATCTGAGCCGAAGGCTCAGCCTCGCCAGGGGTTGAGGAAAGCCGGCGCGTCGAGCGCGGCGGCGAGAAACGCGCGGGCGGGGCTGCCGCTGGCGCTAACCCCGACGCGGAACCGCGGCGAGCCGATCACCACCCCGAGAAACGCAAGCGGCAAGGCGGCACCGGGGCGGTCCGCGGCGCGTCATTGCCCGAGTTATCCCCGTCAATCTCGTTTTTAGGCCGCAGAATCCTCTTGCGGGGCGCCGCAGTGGTGATACCGTATATTGTGGTCGCCTGATACAAGACCTACAGGATACAGAGGGGGTGCAATGGAATCAGTATGGACGCCCGAACTCATCCAGCAGCTGTCCGCCTTGTGGAAGCAGGGCCTATCGACGGCGGAGATCGGCCGCCGCTTGGGGGTTACCAAGAACGCCGTGGTCGGCAAGGCGCATCGCCTATTGCTCGACCCGCGCCCCTCGCCATTGAAGCGGCCACCCGCGCCTCGCGTCGCCGCCGCGCTCGGTCCGGCCTGTTCCTGGCCGGAGGGTGACCCGGGCGACAAGAGCTTCCGCTTCTGCGGCGCTCGACCGCTGCCGGGCAAGCCGTATTGCGCCAAGCACGACCGACTCGCTTACGTAAAGCCGAAGGAAAAGTCTAACGCGGCTTGAGGAAGCTTTCGGCCTTCGGCCGGGCCCAAACAGCGGCCGGGCGGGCGACATGGATTATGCCTCGGGTGCGCCAGCAGTAGCAGGGCGCGGATCTGGGCCTGCCGCGCGGTCGGTCGGTAGGGCTTGGGCAGTCTATGGCAAAGCCCTCCCTGCTCGCTTCAGAGCAGCAGCACACAGATTAAGTCCGGCGAAGGGGCGCGCGGCTAGCGCGGCGCGAGCGAGCCTCGATCAAGCCGCCTGCGGCGTCGCGATCAGCACCCGGCGGCATCGTCCGGCCAGCAGGCGAATCAGACGGTCCCGCGCGGCGCCGGCGGCAGGAAGCCCGCCGGCGCCACGCCGGCGATGCCGACGCTGCTGGCGACCAGCCGGCCTGGGGTCCGGTCAAGCGAGCGGTCGGCTCAGCGGGTCAATCGCCGCATGGCGCGGTCGAGGCCCTCGAGGGTGAGCGGGAACATGCGACCTTCCATGAGGTCGCGCACCAGCTGGATTGAAGGCGTGCCCTCCCAAAAGCGCTCGGGCAGCGGGTTGAGCCAGACCGATTTCGAATAGGGACGGTGAGCCGGTGCAACCAGGCCTCGCCCGACTCCTCGTTCCAATGCTCGACGGAGCCGCCGGGCTGGACGATCTCGTAGGGGCTCATGCTGGCGTCGCCGACGAAGATCAGCTTGTAGCTGGCGTCATAGGTGTGCATGACCTGGAGCGTCGACGTCTTCTCGACATGCCGGCGCCAGGCGTCGCGCCACAGCGCTTCGTAGGGGCAGTTGTGGAAATAGAAGAACTCGAGATGCTTGAACTCGGCGCGCGCGGCGGAGAACAGCTCCTCGCAGGTGCGGACATGCCCATCCATCGAGCCGCCAATATCCATCAGCAGCAGCACCTTTACCGCGTTGTGACGTTCCGGCACGAGCTTGATGTCGAGCCAGCCCGCGTTCTTGGCGGTGGAGCGAATGGTGTTGTCGAGATCGAGCTCCTCGGCGGCGCCCTCGCGCGCGAACTGGCGCAGGCGCCGCAATGCGATCTTGATGTTGCGCGTGCCGATCTCGACCTTGTCGTCGAGATTCCTGAACTCGCGCTTGTCCCAGACCTTGACCGCGCGGTTATTGCGGTTCTTGTCCTGGCCGATGCGCACGCCCTCGGGGTTGGAGCCGTAGGCGCCGAAGGGCGAGGTGCCGGCGGTGCCGATCCACTTGCCGCCGCCCTGGTGTCGCCCCTTCTGCTCGGCCAGCCGCTTCTGCAACTCCTCCATCAACTTGTCGAGCCCGCCCAGCGCCTGGATCTGCTTCAACTCCTCGGCGGTGAGCAGTTTCTCGGCAAGCCGCCGCAGCCACTCCTCGGGGATCTCGACCCCGGCGTCGCCGATCGTCTCGATCCCCTTGAAGTGATGGCCGAAGACACGATCGAACTTGTCGAGATTGCGCTCGTCCTTCACCAGCACGCTGCGCGAGAGATAGTAGAAATCATCGATGCTGTACTCGGCGAGATGATGCCGCATCGCCTCGAGCAGCGTCAGATATTCCCGCAGCGACACCGGCACCTTGGCCTGCTTGAGCTCTAGGAAGAAATTGATGAACATGGGGCTTTGCCGCGCGCGTCAGCCGCCGCGCTCCCGCCGGTGGAGGAAGGCCAGCCGCTCGAAGAGATGCACGTCCTGCTCGCTCTTGAGGAGGGCGCCGTGAAGCGGCGGGATGAGCTTGCCGGAATCGCGGCTGCGCAGCGCGTCGGGCGGTATGTCCTCGACCATTAACAGCTTCAGCCAGTCCAGCAGCTCGGAGGTGGACGGCTTCTTCTTGAGGCCGGGCACGTCGCGGAGCTCGTAGAAGACGTTGAGCGCCTCGCGCACCAGCGTCTGCTGGATGTCAGGGTAGTGCACATCGACGATGCGCGCCATGGTCTCGCGGTCGGGGAAGCGGATGTAGTGGAAGAAGCAGCGGCGCAGGAAGGCGTCGGGCAGCTCCTTCTCGTTATTGGAGGTGATGGCGACGATCGGCCGGTGCCGCGCCACCACCGTCTCGCGCGTCTCGTAGACGTAGAACTCCATGCGGTCGAGCTCGAGCAGGAGATCGTTGGGAAATTCGATATCGGCCTTGTCGATCTCGTCGATCAGCAGCACCGGCGCGGCCTCGGCGGTGAAGCTCTCCCAGAGCTTGCCGCGCGCAATGTAGTTTCGAATGTCGTGCACCTTGGGGTCGCCAAGCTGGCTGTCCCTGAGGCGAGCGACCGCGTCGTACTCATAGAGGCCCTGTTGCGCCTTGGTGGTCGACTTGATGTGCCAGGTGATGATGTCCTTGCGAAGTGCCTTGGCGATCTCATGGGCGAGGATGGTCTTGCCGGTGCCGGGCTCGCCCTTGACCAGGAGCGGCCGCTCCAGGGCGATGGCGGCATTGACGGCGACGCGCAGATCCTCGGTCGCGATATAGCTCTCAGTGCCTTGGAACCGGTCCATGGTCTCCTCGTGGCGGTGGCGACCCTCCATAGCGCGCGGCGGCATCCCGCGCCAGAACCATTCGCCTTGGGCTGGATTTCACCGGGATTGGCCATGGAACGCCGGCTGGCGCCCGACGACGCCTGCCCTCGCTCGCCTCAGCGCCGCCCGACCGCCGCGAGCCGCTCGCTCCGTGCGGGATTTCCACGCACCGAAATTCCCCTAACGCAAGGTCATTCGAGCAGGCGCAATGATCGGCCGCCCCACCAGGGGACGGCAACCGGTTTGTTGACGAGACCGGAGGCGAGGACAATGGGGAGGTGAGCGCGGCGGTGGAAGCGCAGGCGGATCTCTGATGGTGTAATGGCGACGTCGGCAGACATGTCGATGAGGTCGCGGAAGATTTGCCGGGCCTGTGCGTCGTCGTATCCGCGCATGCGTCGGGCCATCAATCGATAGAAGCCGCTGGCAAGGACGAGGAGCGCCATATCGAAGTCGACCTTGAGGCCGACGGCTGAGGAGAGGGTATCGATGTGGAAGAAGCGCACGGCATCGGAGAGCGCGTTCTCGATGAGCATGCGTTTGGCGTAACGAGCGACCAGATGTCGGGCGGTGGCGTGGTTGTCGTTGCTGAGCAGGATGGTGGGCTGGTTGTGGCCGAGGTCGGTGATGAAGAGCTGGCGGAAGGTGCGGCGGTGCACGCGGACCTTCTGCTCGAAGACGCGCGGGGTTTGATATTTGCGCTGCGGCAGGTCGAGGGAGACGGTGCGCCAGGCGGATTGGGGCAGGGCTTCGACTTCGGCGAGGAGTTTGGGTGAGCGGCGGCGCAGCGTCATGAAGGTGATGCCGGCCTGATGCAAGCGGTCGAGATTTTCGTAGGTGGTGAGCTTCGAATCGAAGACGAGGTGCTGCGGCGGATGGCCGTAGTTGCGGGTCCAGAAGTCGACGAAGCGGAACACCTCGTCGGCCTCCCCGCCCTTGCGGATGTCGGCGTTGGAATAGCAGAAGACCTGGGTGTCGGCGTCCTGGGCGAGGAAGGTGAGAATGCTGGGCTGGCGGCGGCTGCGCTTGGCGAGATAGTGCGATTGCACAACGGGATGCTCGCCGAAATAGGGCGCGGTGTGGAAGTCGAGATTGAAGGACTGGCCCGGGACCAGCGCGTCGCCGGCGATGCGGTCGTGCCAGCCACCGAGGAGGCGGGTAACTTTCTCGGGGGTGATGCGCGAGGAGTACTCCGAGAGGAAGCTCTTCTTCGGCATGGCGTTGAGGCCGCAGAACAACGCGAGCCCGGGATCGGCGACGAGCGCCATGACGTGGCTCTTGCGCTCGGTCGACCAGAGCTTGAGGGCAAGCGCCGCGCGCAAGGCGTGGGCGGCGGGGATCATGCGCGATCCCGGCAGTCTGGCATGTTGGGCCAACCCCTCGGCATCGAGGCGCACCAGATCGGCGATGAACAGGAAGAGCCCGCCGAGCCGGGTGGCGAACTCACGCGGAGCGAGCGAGAAGCTGCGCACGTCGGCGACCGCCTCGGTGCTGGGACCAATCTCTGCCGGGCGCTCTTCGTCGAGCCGCCGCGGCAGCGCTGCGAAGCCCTCGGCCCGCAACACCTCGCGCACCGCCGTGGGGCTGAGCGGGGTTCCGGCTTCCTTGAGCGCCGCGCTGATGTCGTAGACCGAATAATTGCGCTTCCTGAGGGCAATGATCTGCTCCTGCGCCCGGCCTTTCTTCGCTTGGATTCGCGGCCCCGGACGCGGCGACGCGAAGAACTCGGGCAGCCGGCCGCGGCGGAAGTCGTGGCAGAGCACGCGGAAGGCACCGGGCGAGTAGCCGAACTGGCGGGCGACCTCGGCGGAAGGACGTGCCTCGATGAAATAGGCGCGCAGCGCCTCGTATTGGCGCTGGCGCGCCGACGCGGGCGCGGCAAAGAAGCGGCGGCATTCCGTTAGGTCTTTTAGTGCTCCGATACGCACATCTTCCAATCTCACATTACCAGATCTGGTGTCAAGCGCCGTTTCGAGCGCCAATGACTTGATCTCTGAGAAATCCATTTTCCATCGAGGCTTTTCCGCCCTGCCGCGGCCCACGG
>JASHRZ010000058.1 GCA_030037055.1 Alphaproteobacteria bacterium | reverse complement strand
GTAGACGGTCAGCACGCCGGTGTTGCGCGGCATGCTGGTGAAGGGCTCGCCGAACATCTTGGGATAGTCATCCGTCGCCATGCCGCCCCAGCCGGCGACAACGGCGACATACTGCTTGCCGTTGGCCGAGTAGGTCATGATGCCGCCGTCATGGCCGACGCCGTCCGAGTGCGACCACAGCTCCTTGCCGTCGCGCGTGTCGTAGGCGTGGAGCATGCCCTCGGCATCGGGCACGAAGAGGAGGTTGCCGGCGGTTGCCAACAGACTCGCCAGCGGCGGCTCCTTGAACTTCACCTGCCATTTGATCTGGCCGCTGACGGGGTCGCGCGCGTCGACATGCCCCCAAGGCTTGTCCGCGCCCGGCGGCGGGCGCATGGTGAAGTCAGCGCCGATGTTGAGTTGCGCTTGCGGCTCGAGAATCGGCCGGGTCTTCACCACCTTCATGTCCATGCACCATTCGTTGCCGACCTTGAAATAGGTGTTGGTGCGCGGATCATAGGCGCCCGAATTGAAGCTGACGCCGCCGGAGATCGCCGGGCAGAGCACCGGGCTTATGGCGCCCTCGGGGAAGTCGCGGCGACCGACGAGCTTGCCGGTCTTCGGGTCGATGTTCTGCACGAAGTTGCTGTTCTCGGTGATGCGCCAGACGTTGACGATGCTGGCATCGCCGCGATTGTAGACGAAGATGTAGCCGCTCTTGTTGGGATGGACGACAAGCTGCTTGCCGCCCTGGTCGATCATTACGAACTCGCCGACGGCGCTATCGAAGTCCCAGGCGTCGTGCGGCAGCTCCTGGTGATAGAATTTGAGCTTGCCGGTGTCGGGATCGAGGGCGACCACTGACGTGGTGTAGAGGTTGTCGCCGGGCCGCGCGCCGTTGTGCTCATAATCCGCTCCCGACCAGTCGAAGAGCGGCGCCGGGTTGGCGGTGCCCCACCACAGCGTGTTGCTGGCGGCGTCGTAGGTGCCGGGCATCCAGCCGCCGCCGCCGCCGGTGCGCCAGGAGTCGTGCCCCCAGGTCGCCTGCGAGGCCTTGTCGGGGGCGACGGTGAAGAAGGTCCACTTCTTCTTGCCAGTGGCCGCGTCGACGCCGAAGATCGGGCCGCGATACGGCCACTCGCCGCCTTGCGCGCCGATCACCACCATGTTCTTGACGACGAGCGGCGCGCCGGTGAAGCCGACGGTCAGCTTCTGCGAATTGATGAGCTTGGTGTCCCAGACCCGCTTGCCGGTCTTCTGGTCGAGGGCGATGAGCCGGCCGTCCATCGTGCCGACATAGACACGGCCGTGGCCGAGCGCGACGCCGCGGTTATAGGGCGAATGCGTCTGCCGCTTGATCAACGCCTCGTCGAGCTTCGGGATATACGACCAGATCACCTTGCCGGTGGCGCCGTCGAGCGCGTAGACACGGCTGTAGGAGCCCGAATAGTAGAGCACGCCGTTCTGCGCCAGGGGCATCGACTGGAGCCCACGGGTGTCGCGGCCGGGATCGTGCGTCCAGGCAACCTGCAGGTTCTTCACGGTATCGGTATTGATCTGATCGAGACCGCTGAAGTCGTAGTCCCGCCAGGTACCGTGATAGGTTGTCCAATCCGCTCCCGTGGCACCGTCCGGCGGCACTGGCATCATCGCCGCCGGCGCTGCCGCCGGCGCTGCCGCCGGTGCCGCTTGCTGCGTCGCGGCGGGCTGCTCGGCGCAACCCGCCATGAGCGCTCCCAAGGCCATCGCCACGGAGAACGCTGTCGCTTTCTTCGGTCGCATCTTCTCCCTCCTGGTTATGCGGCAACGACCCGAGGCCGGCCCCGTGCCGCGCACTTTCCGTCACCCCTCCAGAGGCCGGAAATATTCTCTATGGAAAATAGCCTAGTTAAAATCCGCGGGTCAGTCACGTACTTCCTTCCCAGGCGAGTGATGCGGATATCGCGGGTCAGACCGGCATTCGGCTGCCATCCAATCCGACATCGATGATCAAGAGGACGTTCTCGGCGCGCACTTCATCGATGCTGCCGTCGCCGTGCCCGACGGCGACACGGATGTGAGGTTGCATATCGTGCACTGAGCGCTCGACCGGGGCGGTGAAGGAGGAGTTCCTGGTCGAGCTCGAGGCGGTGGCGCAGGCTCCTACGGCTTCTTGATGATCGGGCAGTCCTCGTCCTCGAGCCGCGGGAAGGCCTGATCGCCCGGGATGGTCTGCAGCACCCTGTAATAGTCCCAGGGCTGCTTCGATTCCTCGGGCTTCTTCACCTCGACGAGATAGAGATCGTGGACCATGAGCCCGTCCTCGCGCAGCCGGCCGTGGCGGGCGAAGAAATCCTCGATCGGCATCTCGCGCATCTTGGCCGCCACTTTGAGCGGCTCGTCGGTGCCTGTCGCCTTGATCGCGGCGAGGTAATGCGTGACCGCGGAATAGGTCCCGGCCTGCCACATGGTCGGCATCTTGTGCAGCCTGTCGAAGAAGCGCTTGGACCAGACGCGGGTCATGTCGTCCATGTCCCAGTAGAAGCTCGTCGTGAGCAGCAGCCCCTGCGCCGTCTTGAGCCCGAGCGCATGCACGTCGGTGACGAGGATCAGCAGCCCCGCCATCTGCTGGCCGCCCTGAAGGAGGCCGAACTCACCGCCGATCTTGATCGCGTTGGTGTTGTCCGGCGGACCGGCGGCGATGCCGATGATCTGCGCCTTGGATGCCTGCGCCTGCAGCACGAAGGAGGTGAGGTCGGGCGAGTTGAAGGGGAACCTGACCGAACCCACCACCCGCGCGCCGTTCGCCTGCGCCACCCTGCTGGCGTCGGCCTCGAGCGTGTGGCCGAAGGCGTAATCGGCGGTGAGGAAAAACCAGCTCTTGCCGCCGCGCTCGGTCACCGCCTTGGCGGTGCCGGTGGCGAGCGCATGGGTGTCGAAAGCCCATTGCATGCCGTAGGGCGAGCAGTTCTTGCCGGTGAAGAGATCGGTGCCGGTCGATTCCGTGATGAACAGCTTCTGCTTCTCGCGCGCGACTTCCTGCACCGCGAGTCCCACCGCCGAGACTGGCACGTCGACGATGAGGTCGACCTGCTCGTCGTCGTACCATTGCCGCGCAATCGCGGCGCCGACATCGGCCTTGAGCTGATGGTTGGCGGAAATGACCTTGATCGGCTTGCCCGCGACCGTGCTGCCGAAGTCCTCGACCGCCATCTCCGCCGCTGTCACCGAGCCCTGGCCGGTGGCGTCGGAGGCCGGTCCCGAGAGATCGGTGAGCACGCCGATCTTGACGGCGTCGTCGGAGATCTGCGCCCGGGCGCCGCCAGCGGAGACAAGGGTGGCCGCGACGGCGGCAATGACGGCAATCAGGTGGTGGCTGGACATGGATTCCCCCGAGGCGCTTCTTGGTTGGCGCCAGCCTAGGCCAACGGCCCGCCCATGCAAAGCATCCGCACCCCGGCGGGTGGAGCGGATCGCTTGCGGGCTGGCGGCACATCGGCCAGAGTCGCCGCCCGTCGGCCGCTCTTCGTCGCAGGACCTGCCCCATGCATGACGACGCCCCCGCCCCGGCCCCGGCCCAGCGCTTCGAGCGCGGTCGTTACGCCGAGTTCGTCGATGAGCTGTTCCGCCTGCAACTGATCGATCGCGAGAAGCGCGATTTCCTGCGCGAGGGGGTGCGGCTTGCCGAAAGCGCCGCGGCGGCGCCCTTAACCCTGCCCACCTCTGCCCGATGCCGCGTCTCGGAAGCCGGGCTGAAGCGCGCCGCCGATGCCGGGCTGGTCGAAAGCCTCGGGCGCGGCCGCCACCGCGTGCGCTGCGGGCCCGAGACGGTGCATTGGGGCTATCTCTGGGGCGCGGCGGAGCCGGTGCTGCGCATCAATCCCGGCGAGACCGTCACCATCGATACCGTCTCGCATGAGGGACTACTCCCCGACCAAGGCGATCCCGAGACCTTCTTCGCGCGCTTCGGCATCGCCAAGGAGGCGGTGCTCGCCGATCTCGTCGGCGTCTATACCAAGGTGCAGCACAGCGGCATCGGCCCCCACGTGGTGAGCGGTCCCATCGCCGTCGCCGGCGCCGAGCCCGGTGACGTGCTCGCCGTGCACGTGCTCGAGGCGACGCCGCGCGTGCCCTACGGCGTCAACAGCATGCGTCTCAATCGCGGCGGGCTGCCCGACGAGTTCACCTTGAACCGCAGCATCGTCATCCCCTTCGACATGACGCGCCAAGTCGCCAAATTCTCCGCGGGCATCGAGGTGCCGCTGACACCGTTCTTCGGCATCATGGCGACCGGGCCGGCGCGAAGCCTCGGCCGCGTCAGCTCCATTCCGCCTGGCGCCTTCGGCGGCAATATCGATCTAAAGGATTTGACGGCAGGCTCAATCCTCTATCTGCCGGTCCATGTGCCCGACGCGCTGTTCATGGTCGGCGACGGCCACGCGGCGCAAGGCGACGGCGAGGTCGACCTCACTGCCATCGAGACTTCGCTTACCGGCACCTTCCGGTTCGAGCTGATCAAAGGCAAGCCACTCGCCTGGCCGCGCGCGGAGACGCCGACGCATTGGATCACGCTGGGGTTGCACGAGAATCTCGAAGAGGCGATGAAGCTCGCGCTGCGCGAGTGCATCAAGTTCCTCAGCGAGGAGAAAGGACTGACGCGCGTCGACGCCTATGCGCTCGCCTCGATCGCCGTCGATTTCGAGGTGACGCAGGTCGTCGACGGCGTCAAGGGCATCCACGCAATGATTCCCAAGGGAATCTTCAAGGATTAGCCCAACTTGAGCAAATTAGCCCGCGTCGCGAGATTTTTTCTCTTTGGGTTTTGAGTCGGATCAAGGGCTTGCGGCTCGGCGAAGGCTGATTTTCGCGTGTAGTGCCGACCTTGGGGGTTTTGTTTTGCGTCGCGGTCGTATGTGATCGGCGCGATGGATCTGCGCCACGCGATTGGCAAGAAGGACGGCAAGGTCCATCGCTGCTGGCGCCTGGTGCGAAGCGTGCGCGTTGGCCGTCGGGTGGTTCAGCAGACGCTGGCGCATCTGGGCGAGCTTGATGAGCATGCGGCTTGCGGCACGCGGACTGGCGCGGCGGACGGGCTTGGCGGAGCTGTGCGAGCGGCTGCTGGCGTCGGACTGGGCGCGGACGGCGGCGGTGCTGGTGGCGGCGCGGCTGTGTGAGCCGTCGAGCGAGTTGCACATCGCCGAGGACTGGGACCGGCGGACGGCGCTTGGCGATCTGGCGCAGCTGGAGGACACGGATGTCAACAAGGATCGCTTGTATCGCGGGCTTGACCATCTGCTCGCGCACAAGGCGGTGCTCGAGGCGCATCTGTCGCGGCGCTCTATGACGTGACGAGCACCTACTTCGGCGCGCCAGGCCAAGCTTGGCGCTTCCAGCGGGTGGGATTCCCGCGCCGGCAAGGGGCGAAGCCACCCCACCGGCAATCGAGCCTTGAGCTTATGGAGGTAACGTGAGTGAAGCGATTGAGCCTCGGGTCGACATCCGCAGGCCGACAGGGTCGACTATCTGGAAGGCAATAGTAGGCGCTCGCTAGTGGCGATGACCGCCGGAGACTGCGGCGGCGTCTGAGCGCACGGCACGTCCCGAAACGGAAGCGTCAAGAACCTGGGAGATCCGCCGCCGTCTTGGTCACGGGAATCGTCCCGCTCATGCCGATGCCTTCATGCGAAGTGCGGAAACAACGGTATTGGCGAATACGCGCGGGGCGAGTGGATCGGGCCGGGCGTCCGCGCCCTTCTAAAGCCGCTGCACCAGCGGCTTGCCGTCATGGGTCACGGGCACGGCGCCCACGATCAGGCGAACGACCTCGCCGCGGTCGTTGCCGAAGGGCAGGACGAGGCGATGCCAGGTCGAAGTATAAACCGCCGCGGGCGGTCCATGCTCGGTGAAGAGCGGCTCGGCGCGCCGCTGCACGGCGCGGAAGGCGGCAAGCCCGAACTCGACAATATAGGCGCTCGCCTTGAGGCCGGAGGCAAGCTGCCCGGTGAGATCGAAGCCGGAGACCGCGGCGACGACGGTGCCGAACACGCGATAGCGGAAGTCGCGCCCGTTCTCGACGGGCTCGAGCAGATTGACGTAACCGAGCGCCGGCCGCATCTCGACCGCGTCGATCTCGCGCATATGCGGCAGCGGCCGCGTGCCGCGCAGATCGCTCCAGTAGCGCAGCAGGAACCGGTGCTGCGGCGTGGCCAGGCTTTCTACCGGAGGATCCCAGCGCAGCTCGGGTCCGCGCGCGCCGGCGGCGGCGAAGACGTCGCGCAGTCCGGCGGCCTCGCCCGCGGCGATCGCCGCCGCCCAGCGCTCGACGCGCTGCCAATCAAGGCGGGCGTTCGGCGCCATCGCCGCCACGAGTCAGGCCGCGCATCGGCGCAGCAGGCGGCCCGGAGGTCGCTCCTGCGCCGGCGGGCCGGAGGCGTCTGCCGCCGTCACGCCGTCGAACTGGACGGCCGCGAGCGTGAGCGCGGCGGCAAAGCGTGAAACGCCGGTGCTCTGGCGCCGTCGACGACCAGGGCATTGCGGATCAAGAGATCATGCATGGGACGCATAATAATCGCCGGCGGACCTTGAGCAATGGGCCGCGACGGGGGAGAGTAGCGCCTGTCGCGCCGCTGCCGAGCGAGGCCTTTGCGTGCCGGTCTTCGTGCTCGATCCGATCAGCCCGCGCGCGCTCGCGCGCCTCGGCAAGGACGTCGTCGACTGGCGCGATCCCGCTGTCGTCGCCTGGCGCTGAGGCGATCGTCACCCGCACCAGCCCAGTCGTCGCCGCGCGCTGCGCGCCGGCACGCTGGCGCAGGCGAACTTGCCGTCCGGGCATGAGCTCGCCCGCCGCCGCCTGGGCGTTGCTGGTTTCGCCGAGGTCGGCCGTCGCGTCGCCGATCTCTTCGCCCGCCTTGCGTTCGCCGCTCCCGGCCTACGATCCCGCCCTCTCGGGCGAGGCGATCCGCGCCCGGGCGCCGCGCCCGTTGTCTCGGTCGACGCGCTCATCGCCCAGAGCGACATGCGGAGCCTGCATTTGCCGCTCACCGCCGGGATGCGCGGCCTCATTGGCGCGCGCGAGCTGGCGCTGATGCCGAGGGCAGCATCCTCATCAACACCGCGCGCGCCGACATCGACGACGAGATGGCGCTTGCCGAGGCGCTCGCGCGCGGCCGTCCGGCGGCGGCGGCGAGCGACGTCTTCGTCACGGAGCGGCCACTCGTCGATCATTCGCTGTTGCGCCTGCCGAACTTCATCGCCAGGCCGCATTTGGGTGGCGCACCGAGGAGACGCTCGACCGCGTCGGGTTGCTCGTCGTCGAGCAGACGCTGGAGGTGCTTGCCGGCAAGCCGCGCGAGCCTGTTTTTTCGACGTGCACCCGCAACTGCCGGCGGTACGCACACTGTGTCCAGGATGCAAACTCGCCTGCTGATTGGGGCTCAAAGGACATGCTCTGAGGTCTGCTCTC
>JASHRZ010000057.1 GCA_030037055.1 Alphaproteobacteria bacterium | reverse complement strand
CGCTGCTGCTCGCCGCCGGAAAGCCGCGCCGGACGGTGGTCGGCGCGGGCGGCGAGCCCGACCATTGCGAGCAGCTGCTGCGCCCGCGCCCGCGCCTTCGTCTTCGAGGCGCCGGCGATCATCTGCGGCAGCATGACGTTCTCGATCGCGGAGAATTCCGGCAGCAGGTGATGGAACTGATAGACGAAGCCGAGCTGAGCGCGCCTTATCTCGGTGCGCTGGGCGTCGGGCATGCCGCCGCAGCTGCGCCCGCCGAGCAGCACCTCGCCGCCGTCCGGCCGCTCGAGCAGGCCCGCCGTGTGCAGCAGGGTCGATTTCCCCGCGCCCGACGGCCCGACCAGCGCCGTGATCTCGGCGGGAAAGAGCGTCAGCGATGCGCCGCGCAGCACTGGCAGCAGCGTGCCCGCCTGCTTGTAGGTCCGCACCACGCCGCGCAGCTCGAGCGCGGGCGGGCGGTCGCGATCATTCATAACGCAGCGCCTCGACGGGATCGAGACGCGCGGCGCGCCAGGAAGGGTAGAGCGTCGCCAGGAAGGAGAGGCCAAACGCCATAGCGAGCACCATGGCCACCTCGTGCGGATCGATCCGCGCGGGGATCTGCGTCAGGAAGTAGATCTCGGCGTTGAACACGTTGACATGGAGGACGTCCTGCACGAGCTCGCGGATCTGCTCGATATGCGTGGTGAAGGCGACGCCCAAGACGAAGCCAAGCAGCGTGCCGACGACGCCAATGCTGGCGCCGCTCAGCATGAAGATGCGCAGGACCATGCCGCGCGTTGCGCCCATGGTGCGCAGGATCGCGATGTCGTGCGCCTTGTCCTTCACCAGCATGATCATGCTGGAGATGATGTTGAACGCGGCCACCAGGATGATGAGCGAGAGGATGATGAACATGACGTTGCGCTCGACCTGCACCGCGCCGAAATAGGCCGAGTTGCTCTGCTGCCAGTCATAGACCTGGTACTGGACGCCGAGCTGCTGCCGGACCGCGTAGCCTACCGCGCGCGCCTTGTCGGGGTCGCTGACGAAAACCTGGAGCGTGGTCACCGCGTCGGGCAGCTGAAAGTAGAGCTGCGCCGCCGGCAGCGGCATGAAGACGAAATTGCTGTCGTACTCGTACATGCCGACGTCGAAGAGCGCGCCGATGCGGTAGGTCTTGACCCGCGGCATGGTGCCGAAGGCCGTCGCGGAACCGTTGGGCGAGAGCAGCGTGACGGGATCGCCGAGCTTGAGGCCGAGCTTGAAGGCGAGCTTGTCGCCGAGCATCACCGTGTCGTCGGTGAACCGATCGAGCGTTCCCGCGACGATATGGCTGGCGAGCAGCGCCTCGCCGGCGACATCGGCCTCGCTCATGCCGCGCACCAGCACGCCGGTCGAGCGGCCCTTGGCCGAAGCCAGAACCTGCCCCTCGATCAGCGGATGCACGGCGACCACCCCCGGCACCTGCTTCGCCCGCTCGGCGAGCGCCTCGTAATCGGTGATCGCGCCCTGCGGGGCAAAGATGCCGAGATGGCCGTTGAGGCCGATGATGCGGCCCAACAGCTCGACGCGGAAGCCGTTCATCACCGACATCACGATGATGAGCGTGGCCACGCCGAGCATGATGCCCAGCAGCGAGAAGATGGCGATGACCGAGATGAAGCCTTCCTGGCGGCGTGCGCGGAGATAGCGGAACGCCACCATGCGTTCGAAGGCGTCGAATGCCATCACTTTGCTCCGAGCCGGTTGAGCGCCGCCTCGGGGGAAAGCTCCTGCCTTTTGCCGGTCCCTCGCTCCTTGAGCTCGACCACGCCCTTGTCGATGCCGCGCGGGCCGACGACGAGTTGATAGGGCAGACCGATGAGGTCCATCGCCGCGAATTTGGCGCCGGGAGATTCGTCGCGGTCGTCGTAAAGCGTCTCGATCCCGGCGGCGCAGAGCTTGGCATAGAGCTCGTCGGCGGCGGCGATGCATCGCGCATCGCCGGCGCGCAGGTTGACCAGGCCCAGCCTGAACGGCGCGACGCTCTCCGGCCAGATAATCCCAGCGTCGTCATGGCCCGCCTCGATGATCGCCCCGACGAGGCGCGAGACGCCGATGCCGTAGGAGCCCATCTCCACCGGGATCGGCTCGTCGCCCGGCCCGACAACGACGGCACCCATTGGCTTCGAGTATTTCGTGCCGAAATAGAAGATCTGACCGACCTCGATGCCGCGCGCGTGGCGGCGGCGCGCTTCAGGAACGCGCGTCTCGAACTCCGCAGGGTCGTGCTTCTCATCGGTCGCGGCATACCAGCCGGCAATGTCGTCCTGCACGGTGAGCGAGGCCGGATCGATGCGGTTCTCGTCAAGCAGCACGACGTCGCTGTCGAAATAGAGCTCGCTCTCGCCGGTATCGGCCTGAACGTGGAACTCGTGACTGAGATCGCCGCCGATCGGACCGGTCTCAGCGCGAACAGGGATCGGCTTCAGGCCCATCCGCTTGAAGGTCTTCATATAGGCGACGAACATCTTGAAATAGGCCGTGACCGCCGATCGCTTGTCGATGTCGAAGGAATAGGCATCCTTCATCAGGAACTCGCGCCCGCGCATCACGCCAAACCGCGGCCTCACCTCGTCCCGGAACTTCCACTGGATGTGATAGAAGTTCTTCGGCAAGTCGCGATAGCTCTTGATGCTGTGGCGGAAGATGTCGGTGATCTGCTCCTCGTTGGTCGGCCCGTAGAGCATCGCCCGCTCGTGCCGGTCGGTGATGCGCAGCATCTCCTTGCCGTAATCGTCGTAGCGCCCGCTTTCCTGCCACAGCTCGGCCGGCTGGATCGTCGGCATCAGCACCTCGAGCGCGCCCGAGGCGTCCTGCTCCTCGCGCACGATCTGCTCCACCTGCTTGAGCGCGCGCAGGCCCAGCGGCAGCCAGGAGTAGATGCCGGCGCTCGACTGCCGGATCATGCCCGCGCGCAGCATCAGCCGATGCGAGACGATTTGCGCCTCGCTCGGATTCTCCCGCAGCAATGGCAGGAAATAGGCGGAAAGACGCATCAGACCCTGTTCTGCCGCCAAAGGCGGCGGGACTTTAGGCAAGGCGGCGGCGGATGTCCATGCGGGAGGGCGGTGCACCGTCGGCCGTGGGCCTTACCGCTTCGCCTCCCTGCACGCCGCCAGCAGCATGTCGCGCTCGTTGTCGCCGATCGGCTCGCCGTTGAAATAGGCGCGGCCATTGCGCAGCGTCACCAGCCCGACGACGGCCTTGCCGGGGCGCAGCGGCGAATTGGCGGGAATCCCGTAGCGCTGTTGCAGATCGGCGCCGATCTCGATCGGAAAAATTCCCAGCGCCGGCGGCGCGCCGCTCGGAAGGTCGGCGGGCGCCACGGCCTCGCCGTTGACGTCAACGCCCGGCCGATAATCAGCACTCGGTACCGACGAGGCGCCGCCGAGGCAGGCGCAGAGATCGGAGGAAATGACGATCCGGCCCTGGCCCGAGACGGACATGCCGCTGGCTGGCGGCGGCACCGGCGCATCGATGCCGACCGGCGGGGCCACCTGCCGTTGGCCGAAAGCCGGTGCGGCGGCGAGAGCCGCGAGCGCGGCCAGAATGGTGCGTCGCATCACGACGATACTAGCGCAAGGGGATAAACCGAGCCACGAGCGCGCAATAGAGGGCGTAACACAGATTTTAGATGACGAGCAGAGAAGAGTTTCATACACTCCCCTGGCCTGTTAACAGTCGCACGCAAGATTGCGACAAGGCCCAGGTTTAGGGAGGAATTGCCGTTAAGCGACGGTCGGAGAGACGGTCCTCGCGATAACAAGACCGAACCTTAGCTGCAACAAGCTCGGGGCGAGATCACATGGTGGTCTTGCCTTATTTTTTGGCCGATCATCGCGTCAAGATCGAATCTCTGCTTCGATCGTTCGCCTTTTTGGCGCGGATGACGGCTTGCCGCGCCGCCAGGGCGGATCGAGAGCGAGAATTTTTTGGTATACCGGACACCAGGCTTGATGGGCGCCCGGGAGATAGCCAAGGCTCATCAGGAACTCGCCGACGATCTCGCCTCCGGTAAAGCGGAACGTCTTCTTGAAGAGGCTGACCCAGCCCGATTTGGACCGCGGGTGGTGGCCGTCGAGCCAGGCGGCGAACGAGCCATGGCTGTCGCGCATCGCCAGGAGCCGCTTGGCATTGTCGATGGCGGCGTCGATCTTGACCCGGTTGCGGATGATGCGCGCATCCCCCATCAGCCGGCGGTGGTCGCCGGCGCCGAAGCGCGCGACGCGGTCGATGTCGAAGCCGGCAAAGGCCTCGGCGAAGGCTGCGCGCTTGGCCAGGATGGTCTGCCAAGAGAGCCCGGCCTGGTTGATCTCCAGCACCAGCCGCTCGAACAGCACCGCGTCATCGCGCGCCGGGAAGCCGTACTCGCCATCGTGATAGGGGCCGTGGAGGGGGTGCCCCGGGGCGTGTCGGCAATAGGCGGCGCTCATGGCTGGCGGAAGCTGATAAGGCCGGAGGTGGCGAGAAGGTAAAAGCCGAGCCAAAGGACTGCCGCCCCAAGCGTGGCGAGGCCGGCCTTGAACCACAGCCGCGGATTGGCCGGGGCGCCGGCGGCATGGCCGATATCACCCTTCTCCAGCGGCCGCACGCCCAGTGGCAGGACGGCAAAGAGCACCATCCACCAGATGATGACATAGGCGACGATGCCCTGGAACCAGGACATCCCTAAACCTGTTCCAGCTCGACCAGCGTGCCGCAGAAATCCTTGGGATGCAGGAACAGCACCGGCTTGTCATGGGCGCCGATCTTGGGCTCGCCGTCGCCGAGCACGCGCGCCCCTTTGGAGACCAGCCGGTCACGGGCGGCGAGGATGTCCACCACTTCGTAGCAGAGGTGGTGCATGCCGCCGCCGGGGTTGCGCTCGAGGAAATTGTGCACGGGCGAGTCCGCGCCGAACGGCTCGAGCAGCTCGATCTTGGTGTTGTCCAGGACGACGAAGGCAACAGTGACGCCGTGCGGCGGCAACGTCACCGGCTCCGATACCTCGGCGCCCAGCGTGTCGCGATAGACCGCCGCCGCCCGCTTGACATCCGGTACGACGATGGCGACGTGGTTGAGCCTGCCGATCATCCCGCCTCTCCTCTCAGATCCGCACCAGATGTACCTCCGTCACCGGCTTTTTTCCATGCCAGGCGCGCAGCGAGCGCCGCACCGCGAGCCGAGCCGCCTCGCGCAGCGCCGCATCATCGCGGCGCGCCCGCGGCTCGAGCTCCTCGATCGCCCGGCTCACGCACTGGCGCAGCTCGTCGGTGAGCGCCGCGTCCTCCTCCGCGCTGCCCAGCCCATGCACCGTCACCTGCGGCGGCGCCTGCAGCCTCCCCTCGCCGTCGACGACGATGGTGGCGAGAGCGGCGCCGTTGAAGGTCATCCTATGGCGCGAGCGCAGCGCTTCGCCGCCCACCGGCAAGAGGCGTTTGCCGTCGACGACCAGGCGGCCGGTCGCCACCTCGCCGATGACTGCTGCCGGACCCGGCGCCAGCTTCACCATCTCGCCGTTGCGCGTCACCATCGTCTGCGGCACCTGGCATTGCTCGGCCAACCGCCCCTGCGCCAGGAGATGCCTCGTCTCGCCATGCACCGGCACGGCGATCCGCGGCCGCACCAGCTGATACATGCGCGTGAGCTCGTCCTGTGCCGGATGGCCCGAGACGTGAACGAAATGGTCCTGCTCGGTGATGATCTCGACGCCGAGCGCGGCAAGCCGGTTCTGCAGCCGCCCGATGGCGCGCTCGTTGCCGGGGATTATGCGCGAGGAGAAGATCACGGTATCGTCTTGCTCGAGCACGATCTCGGGATGATCGTCTTCGGCGATGCGGGCGAGCGCCGAGCGCGGCTCGCCTTGGCTCCCGGTGCAGACCAGCAGCACCTTCTCGCGCGGCAGGTAGGCGGCCTCCTCGTCAGTGAGGAAGGGCGGCACCCCCTCGAGGTATCCGGTCTCGCGGGCGGCATGCTCGATGCGCCACAAAGAGCGCCCGACCAGCGCCGCGTGCCGGTCATGCGCCACCGCCGCCGCGGCAGCGGAGCCGAGCCGCGCCACGTTCGTGGCGAAGCAGGCGATGACCACGCGCCGCCGGCAGCGCCCGACCAGCTCGATGAGCGAGCGACGCACATCGGCCTCGGAGCCCGCCTCGCCCGGCCTGAGAGCGTTGGTGCTGTCGCAGATCATGGCGAGGACCCCTTCCTCGCCGAGCCGGCGTAGCCGCGCGACGTCGGAACGCTCCCCCACCAGCGGGTCGGGATCGAATTTCCAATCGCCGGTATGGAGCACAGTGCCGAGCGGCGTGCGCAACACCACGGCGTTGGGCTCCGGGATGGAATGGGTCAGTGTCAGCAGCTCGATCTCAAACCGCCCGACCGAGAAGCTGCCGGACATCGGCACCTCAATGATCGGTACCTCATGCTCGAGATCCGCCTCGATCAGCTTCTGGCGCAGCACTGCAGCGGTGAACGGGGTGGCGTAGACCGGGCAGCGCAGGCGCGGCCAGAGATAAGGGATGGCGCCGATATGGTCCTCATGGGCATGGGTGACAACGAGCCCGTCAAGCTCGCCCGCGCGCTCGGCGATGAAGCCAGGGTCGGGCATGATGACGTCGACACCGGGCAGGGTGTCGTCGGCGAAGGAAATGCCGCAATCCACCATCAGCCAGCGCCCGCCATAGCCGTAGAGCGACAGGTTCATGCCGATCTCGCCGACGCCCCCCAGCGCCAGGAAAGCGAGCTGGTCGGGCCGGTTGAGAGCGGCAGGCGGCGCGTCGGTCATGCGGGCTTCTTCTGGTTGCGCTCATAGACGAGGCGCAGACCCCAAAGCGTGAGGTTGGCATCGACATGCTCAATGACGGAGGTGGCGCCGTCGAACAGCGGCGCCAGCCCGCCGGTAGCGATGACCGCCATCGGCGCGCCGAATTCCCGCTTGATGCGGCTCACCAGCCCTTCGACCAGCCCGATATAGCCCCAGAACAGGCCGGATTGCATGCAGGCGACCGTGTCCTTGCCGATGACATGGTCGATGCGCCGGATGCGCACGCTCGGCAGCTTCGCCGCCGCCATGTGTAGCGCGGTGAGCGACAGGTTGATGCCCGGCGCAATGACGCCGCCGCAGTAATTACCGTCCTTGTCGACGACGTCGAAGTTCGTGGCGGTGCCGAAATCGACGACCACAAGCGGCGTCCGGTAGCGGTCATGCGCCGCCACGGTGTTGACCAGCCGGTCGGCGCCGACCTCCTCCGGCCGGTCGACCAGCGCCTTCACTCCCAGCGCCACCCCGGGTTCGCCCACCACCAGCGGTTCGCTGTTGCAATAGCGCCGGCAGAGCGTCATCAGGTTGAAATTGGCCTCGGGCACGACGCTGGCGATGATGGCGCCGGTAAGCCTGCGCCGCGCCAGCCCTTCGAGCCCCAGCAGGTGATCAAGCCAGACGACATATTCGTCGGCGGTGCGCTTCGCCTCGGTGGCGGCGCGCCAGGCGCCCATCAGCTGCTCGCCGTCCCAGACGGAGAACACCGTGTTGGTGTTGTTGGCATTAATGGCGAGCAGCATGATGCCTCCTCTCACCGCGCCGCCGGGAAAACGTCGCCGGCGGTGATGCGGCGCCGCGCCGTGCCGATATCGAGCAGCAGCGCGCCTTCTTTGTCGAGCCCGGCAAACCGCCCCTCGCTCTCGCCCTCCGGCAGCCGCACGCGGATCGGCCGCCCCAGGCCGTGCGCGCGGGCGAGCCAAGCCTCGCGCAGCGGCGCAAAGCCGTGCAGGAGCCACCGCTCATACCAGAAATGGAAAGACCGGGCGACCGCTTCCAGCAGCGCCTCGAGCGCGACCGGCGCGGCGCCGGCGGCGGCGAGAGAGGTCGCAGGATACTCGCTGGTTTCGGGAAAGGAGGCGAGATTGACGCCGATGCCGACCACCAGCCAGTCGATCCGCCCCTCACCCGCCGCCTGGGATTCCAGCAGGATGCCACTGATCTTGCGGCCGTCGACGAGCACGTCGTTCGGCCATTTGTAGGCGAGCTCGGCGCCGGCCGGCAGCAGCGGCAGCAGCGCCTCGCCGACGGCGAGCGCGGCGGCGAAGCCGAGCTGTGCCGAGGCCGCCACCGAGCGCTCCGGCCGCAGCAGGATCGACATATAAAGATTGCCCGGCGCCGACACCCAGACCCTGCCGCGCCGGCCGTGCCCCGCCCGCTGGGTCAACGCCGAGATCAGCGTGCCCGCCGGCGCGCCGGATGCCGCTTGGCGCTTGGCTTCCTCATTGGTGCTATCGAGCTCGGCGAAGCCGTGGAGGCGGAAGAAGGCCGGGAGGCCGGAACCGTCGGTCATCCCGGGAAGAGCGTGACGCTGGCTAGCTCGGCGCTGCCGATGATCGGCGCAGGGAAGACGACGAAGAACAGGATCGCCAGGGCCGAGATCAGCAGCACCGCCTGCATCTCGCCGCCGATCGCGGGGTCGAAGGCCCCCTTGGGCAGGTCGAAATACATGATCTTGACGATGCGCACGTAGTAATAGGCGCCGACCACGCTGGTCACCACGCCGAGCACGGCGAGCCAAAAGAGCCGGGCGTCGATAGCGGCCATGAAAATATAGAATTTGGCGAAGAAGCCCGCGAGCGGGGGTATGCCGGCCATGGAGAACATGAAGACGCCGAGCGCCGCGGCGAGCATTGGCTGGGTGCGCGCCAGCCCGGCCAGATCCTCGATGCCCTCGACGAGACGCCCCTGGCGGCGCATGCACAGAATGACCGCGAAGGTGCCAACGTTCATGAAGATATAGATCGCCATGTAGACGAGGATGCCGCGCACACCCGCGGGCGTGCCCGCGGCAAGGCCGATCAAGGCATAGCCGACATGGCCGATCGAGCTGTAGGCCATGAGGCGCTTGATGTTGCGCTGGTTGATGGCGGCGAGCGCGCCCAGGATCATCGAGGCCACCGCGATCGCCATGATGATCTGCTGCCATTGGTCGACCAGCTCGCCGAAGGCGTAGATCATGACGCGGATGAAAAGCGCCAGCGCCGCCGTCTTCGGCGCGACGGAGAAGAAGGCGGTGGCCGGTGTCGGCGCGCCTTCGTAGACGTCGGGCGTCCACATGTGGAAGGGCACGGCCGAGACCTTGAATGCGAGCCCGACGGCGACGAAGACGATGCCGATGATGAGGCCGATCGAGACGTTGGAAGCGTCGAGCGTATGCGCCAGCACGTCGAAGTTGGTGCTGCCGGCGAAACCATAGACCAGCGAGGCGCCGTAGAGCA
>JASHRZ010000557.1 GCA_030037055.1 Alphaproteobacteria bacterium | reverse complement strand
CAGGAAGCGGATCGCCGAGGCCGGCATGCCGAGCGAGGTCGAGAGCCAGGCAAAGAAGGAGCTGGCGCGGCTCGAGCGTATGCCGGAGGGCGCCGCCGAATACGGCATGGCGCGCAACTATCTCGACTGGCTCATCGAGCTGCCATGGTCGGTGACCACGAAGCGGGGGATCGATATCGCCGAGGCGCGCCGCGTGCTGGACGAGGACCATTTCGGCCTCGCCAAGGTGAAGCGGCGCGTCCTCGAATACCTCGCCGTCCAGAAGCTGAAGCCCGGCGGCAAGAGCCCGATCCTGTGCTTCGTCGGCCCGCCCGGCGTCGGTAAAACCTCCCTCGGCCAAAGCATCGCGCGGGCCACCGGCCGCAAGTTCGTGCGCGTCAGCCTGGGCGGCGTCCATGACGAGGCCGAGATCCGCGGCCACCGCCGCACCTATATCGGCGCGCTGCCGGGCAACATCCTTCAAGGCATCCGCAAAGCAGGCGCGCGCGACTGCGTCATGATGCTGGACGAGATCGACAAGCTCGGGGCCGGCATCCACGGCGACCCGTCGGCGGCGCTGCTCGAGGTGCTTGATCCCGAGCAGAACTCGACTTTCCGCGACGCCTATCTCGGCGTGCCCTTCGACCTCTCCTCGGTGCTGTTCATCGGCACGGCCAATGTCATCGACAACGTGCCCGGCGCGCTGCGCGACCGCATGGAGGTGATCGAGCTGCCCGGCTATACCCAGGAGGAGAAGCTGCAGATCGGCCGGCGCTATCTCGTGCCGCGCCAGCTCGAAGCGAATGGGCTCGCCGCCGAACGCGTCAGCATTACCGACGCGGCGCTCGCCGCCATCATCCGCGACTACACGCGCGAGGCCGGCGTGCGCAATCTCGAGCGCGCCATCGGCGGCGTCTTCCGGCATGTGGCGATGCGCTTTGCCGAAGGCGCCACCGAGCCCGTCCGCATCGATGCCGGCGATCTCGCCGAGAGCCTGGGGCCGCGGCGCTTCGAGAACGAAGTGGCGATGCGCACCAGCGTTCCCGGCGTCGCCACCGGGCTTGCCTGGACGCCGGTCGGCGGCGACATCCTGTTCATCGAGGCCACCCGCACCCCCGGCAGCGGAAAGCTCATCCTCACCGGCCAGCTCGGCGAGGTGATGAAGGAGAGCGCGCAGGCGGCCCTGAGCCTGGTCAAGTCGCGCTCCCGGCCGCTCGGCATCGACGACGAGATCTTCGCCAAGAGCGACATCCACGTGCATGTGCCGGCCGGCGCCATCCCCAAAGACGGGCCGAGCGCCGGCGTCGCAATGACCGTGGCGCTGATCTCGCTGCTCACCAACCGGCCGACGCGCAGCGACACGGCCATGACCGGCGAGATCAGCCTGCGCGGGCTCGTCCTACCGGTGGGCGGCATCAAGGAGAAGGTGACGGCGGCGGTGCGCGCCGGCATCACTACCCTGCTGCTGCCGGCACGCAACAAGCGCGATTTCGAGGACATCCCCGAGGAGGCACGGCGCCAGGCGCGGTTCGTCTGGTGCGAGCGCATCGACGACGCCGTCGCCGAGGCGATCGAGACGCGTCAGCTGGCGGCGCAATAGGCCAGTCGGCGCGGCTCGAGACCTGTCGCCCAAACTCGGCCTCGGCGCCGCGCGCGGTCGTTACCCGCGGCACACGGCACGCCGCGGTGTAGCTAATATGGATTTATCGCGTCGGAGCCTCGGCACCGGCCCCATCGAAAAAACGGATGACCTTGGACGCAGCGTCGATCAGAATTCAATCGGCAGCGCCAAGCGTCATGCCGCCGTCGATTATCACTTGCGTGCCGGTGATGAACTTGGCCGCCGGGGAGGCGAGGAAGAGCGCCACCCCCTGGATGTCGGCGGGTTCGCCAAGCCGGTGCATGGGTGAGGACCGCTGAAACGGCGCACGCACGGCGGGATCCCTCAGCCGCCCGCCCGAGATGTTGGTGACGAAAGGGCCCGGCGCGATCGCGTTGACGGTGATGTCGTATCGCGCAAGCTCCAGCGCCGCCTGGCGCACCAGCTGCGCCGCGCCGGCCTTGGCGGCGGCATAGGGGGTCGCCACGAAGGTTTCCGTCCGCAGGGCGGCAATCGAGGTCGTCACGATGATGCGCCCGCCTTGCGGCTTCAGGCGTCGCGCAGCGGCCTACAGCGTGGCGAACACCGCGGTGAGATCAACCGCGATGATCCTGTCCCAGAGTTCGCGGGGGATGTTCTCGAGGGCGCGTTCGGGATTGCGCTCGCCGTCGAGCTTGAGAAACCCGGGGCCGCCGCCAATGCCGGCATTGGCGAAGACGACGTCGAGCCGTCCAAAATGCCGCAAGGCGGCGTCGAAACCGCGCTCGAGCGCCGCTCGGTCGGTGACGTCGACGACTTCGCCGCGGACATCCTGGCCGGTGCGGCGGAAGCGCTCTACGACCTCGCCAAGCGCGGCGGCGTCGGCATCCAGGATAGTGACCCGTGCGCCGTTATCCGCCATCACTTCGGCATAAGCGAGACCGATGCCGCTCGCCCCGCCGGTTATCACCGTCGCCAGACCGCTCACCTCGAACAATTCCGCCGCCTTCATGTCATGTCTCTCCCTGCGGTCGCGCGGCAGCTCGCCGCCCGACGATCGAGATCCGCCTTGGGAGCGCAGAATACCGGAAATCGTGCTGTCGGCTTTGCCGAAACGCGCTCACGCGAACGCCTGCGGTCGAGACGGCAATCAAGGCGCGGTGCCGACGCCGAGGAGCCGCGCCTTCGTCGCCTCGTCGCCGGCAAGGGCAAGGCTCGCGCCGCGATAGACGATACGGCCGCGGTCGAGCACGATCGCGTCCCGGGCGAAGGCCAGGGCGAGATCAGCCTTCTGCTCTACGAGAATGACGGTCAGCGCAGCTTCGTCGCGAATGCGCCGCAAGGCGTCGTAAAGCGCGTCGACGATGATCGGCGCCAAGCCTTCCATCGGCTCGTCGAGAAGCAGCAGCCTGGGCGCGCCGACCAGCGCGCGGCCGATCGCCAGCATCTGCTGCTCGCCGCCGGACAGGCGGTTTCCGGCATGGCGGCGCCGTTCCTTGAGCGCAGGAAAGAGATCGAAGACCTCGGCGAAGGACCATCCTCCCGCCCGCCGTGCCACCGAAAGATTCTCCTCGACCGTGAGGGAAGGGAAGATCTCGCGCTGCTGCGGCACATAGCCGAAGCCTAATCGGTTGCGTCGATGCGACGCCAGGGCTTCGACCAGCATGCCTCCGAAGCGTATGGCGCCGCGGTGAAGCGTCGTGAAACCCATCAGCGTGCTGAGCAAGGTGCTCTTGCCCACGCCGTTCCGTCCGAGCACGGCAAGCGTTCCGCCGCTGGCAATTTCAAACGAGATCTCCTGAAGCACCACCATCGCGCCATAGCCCGCGACGAGCCCGTCGACGGCGAGAGCGGCGCTCACGACGCGCTCCTGCCGAGATAGACGGCGCGCACTTGCCGATCGGCGGCGATCTCGGCCGGTGAGCCGCGGGCAAGAACGCGCCCCTGGGCCAGCACCACGATCTCCCGCGCGAAGCGAAATACCAGGTCCATGTCGTGCTCGATCATCAGCACGGAGATGTCGCCGGGAAGCCGGTCGAGCGCCGCGTGGATTGCATGCGCTTCAAGCGACGGGACTCCGGCCGCCGGCTCGTCGAGCAGCAGCACACGCGGCCGCAGCGCCAGCGCGATGGCGATCTCCAGGAGACGCTGCTCGCCATAAGGCAGCTCGCTCACGCGCCGTTCCACGGCATGCGCGATGCCGAGCTCCGCGAGGCGCGATCGGGCCTCGTCGATGCAGGCGCGCCAGCGCCTGGCAAAGCGCAGGAGGCGCCAGGCGATGCCGTCGCGCTCGGCGACGGCGATGGCGACATTGTCGCAGACGGTCGTCTCGTCGAGCAGAGTATTGATCTGATGCGTGCGGACGATGCCGCGGCGGACCCTCGCCTCCGGCGTCAGCGCATCGATCGGCCGGCCGTCGAGCATGATCGTGCCGGCATCGGCGCGCAACGTCCCCGTGAGTAGATTGACCAGGGTCGTTTTGCCGGCACCGTTGGGTCCGATCAGACCGGTGCGGGCGCCGCGCGCCAGATCGAGCTCGATCGCCTGCGCCACCACAAGCGAGCCGAAGCGCTTCGAGAGCCCATGCACGGCCAGCGCCGGCTGCGTCATGGCCGGCCGGATCGCCGCGGCAAGCCCGCGAGCGCGCGCCGCGCCGCATCGCCGAGGCCGGTCAATCCGTTCTCGAAGATCAGCACCACTGCCATCAGCAGGAGGCCGATGACGAACATCCAACGAAACGGGTCGATTTCCGCCGCGAAATCCTGCACCACGACATAGACGGTGGCGCCGAGGAAGGCACCGTAGCTGCGGCGCGTCCCGCCGAGGACGAGCATCACCAGCACCGTCCCGGAGGTGAGGACGCTCAGCGCACCGAGCCCCACCGAGCGCGTGGTCTGCGCCTCGAGCGCTCCCGCCGACCCCGCCATCGCCGCCGAGAGCCCGTACGCGACCACCAGCCGACGCCACACCGGCGTGCCGATCGCCCGCATGCGCCGTGGATTCTGCCGGATCCCGTCGAGCGAGCGGCCGAAGGGCGAGCGCATGATGCGCCAGGCCGCGAGCGACCACAAAAAGAGTACCGCCAGGGCGTAGAGATAAGCCGTCTTGCCCCAGAGATCGAAGCCGAAGAGGCCGAGGAGCGGCGCCATCCGGCCGAGCTGCAGCCCGTCATCGCCGCCGGTGAGCCCATGCGCCTGATTGGCGAACTCGGCAAGGAGCGCGCTGACCGCCAGCGTCAGCATCATGAGCGTCACCCCCGCCGTATGAAGAATGAACGCCCCGCTGAGGAGGCCGAACAGGCTGGCGGCGAGGGTGGCGGCGGCGAGGCCGAGCAGCGGGTCCGCCGAGAGATGCGATGCAAAGATGCCGGCCGCATAGGCGCCGATGCCGAAGAAGGCGGCGTGGCCCATGGTGATGATCCCGGCCTGGCCCAGCGCCAGATCGAGCGACAAGGCGAAGAGAATCATGACCAGCGCGTGCGTACCGAGGCCGAGATAGCCGCCGCCGGTGAAGTAGACGAGGAGCGCCAGCGCCCAGGGCAGCCCATGCCAGAGGCGGCGCAGGCCGCTCTCCGAAAGCGCTGTCATGTCGCGGATTTCGCCGGCATGAGCCCGTTGGGACGCAGCAGCAGCAGCGCCAGCACCGCGCCGTAGAAGAGATAGGCGGCGGCCTGCGGCATCAGGTACTTGCCGCCGGTGTCGATGACGCCGAGGAGAATCGCGGCGAGGAACGAGCCCTTGAAATTGCCGATGCCTCCGACGCCGACGACGACCAGGAACAGCACGAGATAGCGCAGCGCGTAAAAGGGCTCGAGCGGCAGGAGGGCGGCGCCGATGACGCCGCCGAAGGCGGCGAGCGCGCAACCTCCGGCGAAGGTGACCGTGAACAGCAGGTTGACGTCGATGCCGACGGCCCGCGCCATGCGCGGATTGTCGACGGCCGCCCTGAGCCGCGCGCCGTAGGCCGAGCGATCGATCAGCAGCCACAGCAGCAGCGCCAGCCCCAGCCCCACCGCGACGAGAAACAGGCGGTAGGCGGGATAGGTGCGGAAGCCGATATCCACGACGCCGCCGAGCGCCGCCGGAAGGGGCAGCGTCTTGATGCCGGTGCCGAACCCCGAGGTGAGGGACGCGATCACGACGAAGGTAAGGCCGAAGGTCATGAGCGCCTGGGCGAGCTCGCCCTTGCGGTAGAGCGGGCGGTAGACGGCGAGTTCGGCCACAGCGCCGATCATGCCGACGAGCAGGGTGGCAAGTCCGGCCGCGGCGAAGAACGACACGCCTGCGCCGACCAGCATCGCCGCGACATAGCCGCCGATCATCGCAAAGGCGCCATGCGCGAGGTTGACGACGCGCATGAGCCCCATCGTCACCGTCAGGCCGACCGAGATGATGAACAGCACCATTCCATAGGCGAGGCCGTCGAGGAGAATGGTGGCGTCGATCATCGGCAGCGAATCCGGGCGCGGTGGGCGCCGCTATTCCGGATGCTCGTCCTTCCAGGGATCGCGCACCATCGGAATGGTCTGGAAGTTGATGTTGACGAGCTTGCCCTCGCGCTCTTCGACCTTGCGGAGATAGACGTTCTCGATGATGTCGCGCGTCTTCTCGTCGATCTCGATCGGTCCGCGCGGGCTGTCGAAGGCCATGCCGCGCCAGAGACCGATCGCCTGGTCGCCGGTGGCGCGCGGGCCGAACTTCGCCACCGCGCGGTAGATCAGCTCCATTCCATCATAGGCGCCGGCCGAGGCCAAGTCCGGCACCGTGTTCTTGCCGAACATCGCCGTGAGATCGGCCCAGAGCGCCTTGTTGAGCGGATTGTCCACGGTCTCCGTGTAATGGAAGGACGAGACGACTCCCAAAGCCGCGGGACCGATCTTCGGCAGGTCGATCTCCTGCGTCTCGGCCGTGCACAGCAGCCTGATGCCGGCCGGCTTCAGCCGCGACGCCCAGGTGTTGATCATGCCGACGGTCGGCGGACCGCCGGGGCCGAAGATGAAGAGGGCGTCCGGCTTCTCCTGCAGCACGCGCTCATAGAAAGGCGAGAAATCCGTCGTCGCGAGCGGGATGCGGATCGATTCCAGCACTTCGCCGCCCGCCGCTTGAAAGGTCTTGACGAAATACGCCTCCGCGTCAAAGCCCGGCGCGTAGTCCGAGACCGCGGTGACCACCCGCTTGATGCCGTTTCTCGCCGCCCATTGCGCGATGGGGACCGTCACTTGCGGGATGGTCTGGCTCGTGCGCACGAAATAAGGCGACTTGCGCGTCACCACCGCCGTCGCCGCGTTGAAGATCACCGTCGGCATCTTGGCTTCGGTGACGATGTCCGCCACCGCCAGCGCATTCGGCGTGAAGACGAAGCCGCCGAGGAACTGCACCTTCTCGCGCAGGATCAGCTCCTCCGCAAGCTGCTTCGCGCGCGCCGGGTCGGGACCGCCATCGTCGCGATAGATCACCTCGATCGTGTTGCCGTCGACCGTGGTCCCGTGCTGCTTCTGGTAGACCTTGATCGCCTGCTGGAACTGCTCGCCCCAGCGCGCGAAGGGACCGGAAAAGGTGGCGATCACCCCCACCTTCACCGTCTCGGCGGAGGCCGCGCCCACCAGCCCGAAGATCAATCCCGCCGCGCAGAGCGCCGCCCACGCCTGCTTCATGATGCCCCGCCCTTGCCACACGCTTGCGTTTCCATCCCTCCCCTCCCCCGACCCTCGCCGTCACCGCGTCTTCGCCGCGGCAATCTCGAGATTGGCCATGCCTCCCGTCGCGACAGGATCGTCGCTGTAGAGCTTCTTGAAATCGAAGGTCGCGCGCCGGCCTTCCTGCTTGGGGACGCCGTTCGTCGCAAAATGGTTGAACGCGCGCGGCACGGCGCGCAAGCCCTCGGCGTCAAGCCACAGCCGGACGAGGAGACGCCTGCGCTCGGGCTCGGGATGGTCGGTGAAAGCGGTGCGCGCGTGCATGACGGCGTAGTTGTTGATGACCATCATCTCGCCGCGCTCGAGGAAGAAGGCGAGGCGGTTTCGCGGATCGCGGGCGACCTCGTCGAAGAGGTCGAGAGCCGCGATCTCCTCGGTGCCGAGCGGCATGCCTATCGCGCGATGCCCGGCGACGATGTTGGACCGCATGTAGCGACAGCTCACCTGTCCGTTGCGCAAGGTGAAGACGGGAATCCGGTAGGGCGTCACCGGCTCCTCGTTCGGCCCCTCCTCGCCGAGACGGTGATAGTGGAAGCCACGATAAAGCAGTGCCAGCGCCGCCGGCGCGCGCCGCTTGATCTCGTCATGGACGCGCACGGCGCTGCAAATCACGCTGGCACCGCCGGCAGCGGCCGTCTGCCAACAGGCGAGCGAGATCATCGCGGTGATGTCGGTGTGCAGCCGCAGCTCCATGTTCGAACGGTACATGCGCGGCGTCTCGTCCTCGGCCGTGGCATCGATGACGTAGGAGACGAGCTCGCCTTGCGCGTTCTGCGACAGCGGCACGCCGAAATGGAGGCCGATGCCCCACACCGAAGCCGAGAACTGCTCGACCGAAAGCCCTGCGGTAGGCAACCCCGTCAGCAGCACGAATCCCCTGCCGGCGCGCACTTCCTCATAGGCGCGATGCAGCTTCAGCCCGAGCTCGGCAAAGCGGAAATCCTCGCGCCCAAGCTCGGGTATCGGGCGGCCTCCGCCGCGCGACAGCGCGGCGAGAATCTCTTCGCGGTCCCGCTCGCTCAGGTCGATTGCATAATCGGAAGGGCCGGCGAAGGAAGACGCCTCCCAGGCCGCAGGATCGCTCGACAGGTCTGGTGGCCGGCTTTTCATGGCGCTGCTTCCCTTAGTCGAGCGTTCTTCGTGCATGCGGAGGTTAGTTTACGCCGAGGCGAGATAGAATAGCGAAAACGGCAGAGCGGCTGTGGATAGGGCGCGCGTCATTTCGTCAGTATCGCACCTTTGGGCAAAGGCTGGACGTTGTGCTCATAGATGGCGAGCCAGCCGCGCTCGTCTGGACCCGGGCGCTGCCGTAGACGCTGCCGCCGCGCCGCAAGCTCGCTTTCGGAAACCTCCAGGTCGATGCTCCGTCGGTCGACATCGATCGAGATCCGGTCGCCGTTCTCGACCAGGGCCAAAGGGCCGCCGCCGGCGGCTTCTGGCGAAATCTCGCCGACGACGAGGCCCTTGTTGACCAGCCCGGAGAGCTGGCCGTCGGTCACGACCGCGACATGCTCGCCCAGCCCCGCGCCGTCGAGGGCGAAGATGAAGGCGGAGGTCATGGCCATGCCCGGGCCGCCTCTCACTCCCAGCCCGCGCAGCACGATGACTTGTCCCTTGGCGATTTCGCCCTTCTGCAGCCCCTCGATCGCCTCCTCGCGCGAATGATAGATGTTGGCGGGGCCGGAAAACTGCATCTTCCGGGCCTCGTCGACCGCGAGCTTGATGATGCCCCCCTCGGGGGCGAGCGAACCGCGAAGAATAACGATGAGCGGCCGGTGCGTGAACGGCCGGTCCAGCGGACGAATGACCGCGTCGTCCGCGACGACGCTGTCGCGAAGATTGTCGCCGACGGTCCTGCCGGTGACCGTCATGGCGCCGCGCTGCAGCATGCCTTCAAGCCGCTTCATCACCGCCCGCGCCCCGCCGGCGGCCTCGAGCTCCTCGATGAAATGGCCGCCATTCGGTCGAATGGCGGCGAGCACGGGAATGCGATCGGCGAGTTCGTCGAACAGACGGTAGATGTCGACGTCGCACCGCGCCTCGGCGGCGATCGCCTGCAGATGCTTCAGGCTGTTCAAGGAACCGCCGAGGCTGAGCAGCACCGCGACGGCGTTCGCGAAGGCTTCAACGGTGAGGATGTCGCGCGGCCTCAGATCGTCCCACACCATGTTCACGATGCGCGCGCCAGCGGCGCCGACGAACTCCCACATTTTCGCTCCATTGGCGAGCACGGGGGCGCTGCCCGGAAGCGCCATGCCGAGCGCCTCGCAGGCGATATGCATCGAGTTCGCCGTGCCCATTCCGGCACAGACACCGGGTCCGCGGATCGCGTTGTCGCTCATCGCGGTGAGCTGCTCGACCGTAACCTCGCCGGTCAGCACGTGCCCGGCGCTGAGAAACACCTCTTCGATATCGACATGATGCCCGTTATATTCGCCGCTCGGCTGGTAGCCGCAGACGACGACGAGAGTCGGAATATTGAGCCTGCCGGCCGCCATCAGCTGTCCGGGGGTGGTCTTGTCGCAGGAAGCGAGGCAGATCATGCCGTCAAGGAGCGCGCCTTCGACCGCGACTTCGATGTCGTTCACGATGAGGTCGCGCGCGGCCAGGACGTACCCGCCGCGATGACCGGCGCTGGTGATGAAGTCGCTCGGCGCGGCCGTGCGCACCTCG
>JASHRZ010000556.1 GCA_030037055.1 Alphaproteobacteria bacterium | reverse complement strand
CTCGAAAGCATCGAGCGGGCGCTCGCTGTCTTCCGCAAGACCGAGGGCCGGCCAACGCTGATCATTCTCGACAGCCATATCGGCTATGGCGCGCCGCATCTCGTCGACACCGCCGCCGCCCATGGCGAGCCGCTGGGCGAGGAAGAGGTGCGTCTCGCGAAGCGCGCCTATGGCTGGCCGGAGGATGCGAAATTCCTCGTGCCCGAGGGCGTGCCCGAACATTTCGGCCAAGGCATCGGCGCGCGCGGTGCGCAGGCGCGCCAGCAATGGGAATCGCTCTTCGCCAGCTATCGTCGACAATTCCCCGACCTCGCCCTCGAGATCGAGAAGATGCAACGCCGCGAGCTCCCCGAGGGATGGGATCGGAACCTGCCGCGCTTCCCCGCCGATCCCAAGGGCATCGCCGGGCGCGACGCGTCGGGGCAGGTGCTGAACGTGCTGGCGCAGAACATCCCCTGGTTCCTCGGCGGGTCGGCGGATCTGGCGCCGAGCGCCCGGACCACGCTCAAATTCCCCGGCGCCGGCGATTTCGAGGCGGAGACGCCGGGCGGGCGGAATCTCCATTTCGGCGTCCGCGAGCACGCCATGGCGGCGATCGTCAACGGGCTGTCGCTGTCGAAGCTGCGCGCCTTCGGCGCGACCTTCTTCATCTTCAGCGACTACGCACGGCCATCGATCCGCCTCTCGGCGATGATGGAGCTGCCGACCATCTGGGTCTTCACCCATGACGCCATGGGCGACGGCGAGGATGGGCCGACGCATCAGCCGGTCGAGCAGCTCATCTCGATGCGTGCCATTCCGGGCCTAACCCTGTTCCGGCCCGCCGATGCCAATGAGGTGGTCGAGGCCTATCGCTACATCATGCAGCTGCGCCATCGCCCCGCGGCGATCACGCTGTCGCGCCAGCCGTTGCCGACCTTCGACCGCAGCCGCTATGCCTCGGCCGAAGGCGTCGCCCGCGGCGCCTATGTAATGGCGGATCCGCCTAAGGGTTCGCCCGAGATCATTCTCATCGCCACCGGCAGCGAGGTCGCCGTCGCCATCGGCGCGCATGAGACGCTGACGGCGGAGGGCGTGCGCTCCCGCGTCGTGTCGATGCCCTCCTGGGATGTCTTCGAGGCGCAGGCGCAAGCCTATCGCGACAGCGTGCTGCCGCCGCAGGTGGCCGCGCGCATTGCCATCGAGCAGGGCTCGGTGATCGGCTGGGACCGCTATGTCGGGCCCTCTGGCAGAGTGATCGGCATGAAGGCCTTCGGCGCCTCCGCGCCACTCAAGGAGCTGCTGCACAAATTCGGTTTCGAGCCGGATCGGATCATCGGCCTTGCGAGGGAGATGCTGCAATGGAAGCGATGACACTGGAGAAGGATCAGACCGCCGTCGCACCCTGCGGCGTGGCACCGGCGCCGCCCTGCGCCATGGTGATTCTCGGCGCCGCTGGCGATCTGACCAAGCGCCTGCTGGTGCCGGCGCTTTATGACCTGGTGCTCGAGGAGCGCCTGCCGCCGCAGTTTCGCCTGGTTGGAGTCGCGGTGACGCCGCTGACGACCGCCGACTGGAAGCAGAGTCTCACGGACATGATGCGCCAGTTCGTGGCCGAGGACGATGGCGAGTTCCATGCCGATCATATCGACGAGAAGGCCTGGCGCTGGCTCACCGAGCGTATGACCTATGTCCAGGGCGACCTCAACGATCCCGAGATGTATCGCCGGCTGCGCGATCTTCTGTCCGATCTCGACAAGAACGCCGGCACGGCGGGCAACTATCTCTTCTATCTTGCCGTGCCCGATCGCCTGTTCGGGCCCGCGATCGGCCGATTGGGAGCCGCCGGCCTGCTCCAGGAGGGGAAGGACCACTGGCGCCGGGTGGTGATCGAGAAGCCCTTCGGCCACGACCTCGAATCTGCGCGGGCGCTCAATGCGCAGATCCTGAAGGCGCTGAAGGAGCATCAGATCTACCGCATCGATCATTTCCTCGGCAAAGAGACGGTGCAGAACGTCATGGCGCTGCGCTTCGCCAATGGCCTGTTCGAGCCGATCTGGAATCGCGAGCATATCGATCACATCCAGATCACCGCAGGGGAGACGGTCGGTGTCGAGGGTCGCGGTAAATTCTACGAGAAGACCGGCGCGCTTAGAGACATGGTGCCCAATCACATGTTCCAGCTCCTGGCGATGACCGCGATGGAGCCGCCGATCTCCTTCGAGGCCGAAGCCGTGCGCGCGAAAAAAGCGGAAGTGATCGAGGCCATCCGCCCCATGACCGAGGAGGAGGCGCTTAGGAACGCGGTGCGCGGGCAATACGGGACCGGCACCGTGCTCGGCCGGCGGGTCAAAGCCTATCGCGAAGAGCCCGATGTGGCGCCGCATTCGACCACCGAGACCTTCGTCGCCTTCAAGCTCAACATCGACACCTGGCGATGGGCGGGCGTGCCCTTCTACATCCGCACCGGCAAATATATGAGCCGACGGCGCACCGAGATCGCCATCCGCTTCCACCAGGCGCCCTTTTCGATCTTTCGCGGCACGGATGTCGAGCGGTTGCATTCCAACTGGATGATCCTGCGCATCCAGCCCGACGAGGGCATCGGCCTCGAATTCGCCGCCAAGCGCCCTGGCCCCACCGTCACGCTGGGGAACGTCTCCATGGACTTCGCTTACAAGAACTATTTCAAGCTCGCTCCCAACACCGGCTATGAGACGCTGCTCTATGACTGCATGATCGGCGATGCGACGCTGTTTCAGCGCGCCGACAACATCGAGGCGGGCTGGCGGGCCGTGCAGCCGATCCTCGATGCCTGGGCGAAGAACCCGCCGAAGGATTTTCCGAACTACAGCGCCGGCACCAGTGGCCCCGCCACCGCGAACGAGCTCTTGGCGCGCAATGGCCATGGCTGGCGGGGGCTCGACTGATCGAGCACGCGGCAAGCCCATGGACAAGAAGCCCAAGATCTCCCTGGTGGTCGCGGATGTGGACGGCACCCTCGTCACCGAAGACAAGGTCCTGACGCCGCGGGCGCAGGCGGCCGTCAAGGCGCTGGGCCGCGCCTGCATCCGCTTCGCCATCACCAGCGGCCGCCCGCCCCGCGGCATGGCCATGCTGTTCGATCCGCTCGAGCTCCACACGCCCGTCGCCGGCTTCAATGGCGGGCTCTTCGTCAAGCCGGATCTCTCGATCCTCGAGCAGAAGACGCTCGAGCCGGGGATCGCCCGCCAGGCGCTCGAGCTCATCCGCGGGCGCGGCCTCGACGCCTGGATCTATTCCGGCAATGACTGGCTGATCACCAAGCTCGACGCGCCGCATGTAGCGCGCGAAGCCTGGACCGTCAAATTCGACCCGAAAGTCGTTGCCAATTTCGACGATCGGCTCACCAGCGTCGCCAAGATCGTCGGCATCAGCGACGATCACGAGGGCGTAGGCCGCGCCGAAGCGGACGCCCAGGCCGCCTTCGCGGGCCGCGCGACCGCCGCGCGCTCGCAGCCCTATTACCTCGACATCACCCACAAGGACGCGAACAAAGGCGCGGTGGTCGACGATCTGTCGGCGCGGCTCGGCGTGCCGGCCCGCGAGATCGCGACCATCGGCGACTCGCCGAACGACGTGCTGATGTTCCGCCGCTCGGGCTTCAGCATCGCTATGGGCAATGCCTCGGATCAGGTCAAAGCCCAGGCCGATGTGACGACCGATTCCTACAACGACGAGGGATTCGCCAAGGCGATGGAGCGCTTCGTTTTGGAATCCGCGCGGTAGAGTAGGTTCGGAGGGAGCATGAACAGCTTCATCGGCCGCATCGAGATACTCGCTGATCCACCAGGACTGGCAAAGCGCGCGGCGGAATGGATGACGGCGACGGTGCTCGCCGCGACGGGGCCTTTCCGCGTCGCGCTCTCCGGCGGATCGACACCGAAAGCGCTCTATGAACTGCTTGCCTCGGATGCATTCAAGGACCGCTTCCCCTGGCAGCGCGTCTCATGGTTCTGGGGCGACGAGCGTTTCGTTCCCTATGACCACCCGGAGAGCAACTACCGCATGGCGCGCGAGGCGATGCTCGCCAAGGTGCCAGTGCCGGCCGAGCAGATTCATCCGATCCCGGCCGATGGCGATCCCGAGGAAGCCGCCCGGCGCTACGAGCGGACGCTCAAGGAGGTCTATGGAGTACCGAGCCTCGATCCGGCGCGGCCGCTGTTCGACGTCATGCTGCTGGGGCTCGGCGAAGATGGTCATACCGCATCGCTGCTGCCCGCGCACAAGGTGCTCGACGAGCGGCGACGATGGATGGCCGCCGTCCTGCAGGGGCGGCCTGAAATTCGCATCACGATGACCTATCCGGTGATCGAGAGCAGCCGGCACGTCGCCTTCCTCGTGGCGGGCCAAACCAAAGCCGCGGTGCTGCGCCGGATCCGCGCCGGCGACAGCACGCTTCCCGCAGCGCGCGTGCGGCCGGTGGGCGAGCTCATCTGGTTTGTCGACCGAGCCGCGGCGGAAGGCTAGCATGCCGCCGCCCATCCTCATTGCGCCTTCCGTGCTGTCGGCGGATTTCACGCGCCTCGGCGAGGAAGTGCGCGCGGTGGATGCGGCCGGAGCCGACTGGATTCATGTGGATGTGATGGATGGCCGCTTCGTGCCCAACATCACCATCGGGCCCGTCGTGCTGCAGGCGATCCGCCGATCGACGGCGAAGCCGCTCAACGTGCATCTGATGATCGTCGAGCCGGAGCGATACCTCGCCGCCTTCGCCGAGGCGGGCGCCGATCATCTTCTCGTTCAGGCCGAGCCTGGCTCGACGATCCATCTGCACCGCGTGCTCAGCCAGATCCGCGCCCTCGGCAAGAGAGCGGGCGTGGTGCTGGATCCGGCGACCCCGCCGGAGACGATCGACTACGTCCTTCATCTCTGCGACGTAATCTTGGTGATGACGGTCAATCCCGGTTTCGGCGGACAGGCGTTTCTGCCGGAGATGCTACCGAAGATCAGGCGCATTCGAAAAATCTGCACCGAACGCGGCCTCGACCCGATCGTCGAGGTCGACGGCGGAGAGAACGCGACGACGGCGGCGCGAGCGGCCGCTGCGGGGGCCGGCGCCATCGTCGCCGGATCGGCCATCTTCGGCGCCAAGGACTATAAATCCGCGATCGCCGCGATCCGCGCCAGCGCCGCCGCGGCCGCGAACGCGCCATGAGCGACGCCGGGTCTCAAGGCACGGACCGCGACGGACTTAAGCTAGAGGCGGCGGAGGCCGCGGCCGCCCTCGTTCGCGATGGAATGGTCGTGGGGCTCGGCACGGGCTCGACCGCCGCCTTCGCCCTCGAGGTCCTGGCAGAGCGCCACCGGCAGGGACTGCGCTTCCAGGGAATTCCCACCTCGCAGCGCACGGCGGACCGGGCGATGGCGTTCGGCATTTCGCTCACCTCCTTGTCGGCGCATCGGCAGATCGATCTCACGATCGATGGCGCCGACGAGGTGGAACGCGGCACGCTCAATCTCATCAAAGGGCTGGGCGGCGCCTTGCTGCGTGAGAAGATCGTGGCGTCGCACAGCCGGCGGCTCGTCATCATCGTCGATGGCGCGAAGCTGGTGGATCACCTCGGCACGCAAATTCCTGTGCCGGTCGAGGTCGTGGTCTTCGGCCTTGATGCGACGCAGGCGGCGCTGGAGGGGCTCGGCGCCGAGGCGCGTCTTCGCCTGGGACCGGAGGGCGCGCCCTTCGTCACCGACAGCGGCAATCGCATCATCGACTGCAATTTCGCCGCGATTGCCGATCCGGCGCGGCTCGAGGAGCGAATCCGACGGATCGTCGGCGTGGTGGAGAGCGGCTTGTTCATCAGCCGAGCCGCGCTGGTCTTCGTTGCCGACGCGAGCGGCGTCCGTCGCCTCGAGAGCCCGCGAATCCATCGCGGCGGCCCTCCGATCCTGGTCATCATGGGCGTATCAGGCGCGGGCAAGAGCACCGTGGCGGAGGAGCTCGCAGCGCGCCTCGGCTGGCCGTTCCAAGAGGGCGATTGGCTCCATCCTGAGGCCAACATCGCGAAGATGCATGCCGGCATTGCCCTGACCGATGCCGACCGCCAGCCCTGGCTGGCCGCCGTCGCGGCCTGGATCGATGGGCAACGCGCCAAGGCTCAGCCCGGAATCATCACCTGCTCCGCGCTGAAGCGCGACTACCGCAAGATCGTCGTCGGCGACCGTCCGCAGGTCCGGTTGATCTATTTGCGGGGCGGCCTCCCGCTCATCGCCGAGCGCCTGGCCGGCCGCCGCGGGCACTTCATGTCCGCAAGCCTGATCCAGAGCCAGTTCGATACCCTCGAGGAGCCGGGACAGGACGAAGATCCCTTGATCATCGACATCGGGCCGCCAGCGAGCCGGCTCGCCGAGGCGGTCATCGGGCTGCTCGCCTCCGCCGACTGACGACCCCTCACCGGCTGCCGACGAGCGCTATGCGTCGATCCGAGACATCGGGGCGGCTGTTGCTCGATCGGCCCCGGCATCGACGGTGCCGGCGACGAGTGTCCCCTCGTCGCAGCGCGCGTCTTGCCGAACTCCGGCACGTCCAGGAACTCCAGGATGCAGC
>JASHRZ010000555.1 GCA_030037055.1 Alphaproteobacteria bacterium | reverse complement strand
CCCGCAGGCTCGCTGAGCATGGCCGTCCAGCTTACGGAAGCGATAGAACCGACGGCCATCGTTCGGCTGATCCGGGATCATCCTCTGTTCGCGTCGCTGTCGGCCGAGGCGGTCGACGACCTCGTCAATAGCAGCCGGCTGCTCGCGCTCGAGCCCGGCCAGCCGATCGTGCTGCAGGGGGACACGAGCGATGCGGTCTATTTCGTGATCGCCGGAGAGGCCGACGTGCTGGTCGATACCGCCTACGGACCGGTGCAGGTCGCTCGGCTGTCCGGCAACACGCTGTTCGGCGAGATCGGGGTGTTCGCCGACCTGAAGCGCACGGCCACGGTGCGGGCGCGAAGCTCGATACGGGCGCTGCGCATCGAACACGAACGCATCCTCGGACTCGGCCGCAAGAACCCGGATCTTCTGCTCGTTATCATCAACGAGCTGGGTGTGCGCATGGATACCGTGAACCGTGCCATCGGTTTCTATACCCATGCGCTCGGCGCCCTGGAGCGGCGCGATTTCGATCCGGCGATCCTGGACCAGCTGCTGCATCCGGTACCGGAGCTCGTGCCGTTCGCGGAAAGCTTCCGGCGGATGGCGCAGCAGATCATGCTCAAGCGCGTTCAGCACGATGAGATGGTGAACGCCGCGATCATTCAACGCGCTATGTTGCCGCCTCCTTTGCCTCCCGATCGCTGCGGCGGCCGCGTCGAGCTTCATGCGGACATGCGGCCTGCCCGCGAAGTCGGGGGCGATTTCTACGATTTCTTCGCTATTGACGACGATCGCCTCGGCGTCGTCATCGGCGACGTTTCCGGCAAGGGCGTGCCGGCCTCGCTCTTCCTGGCGATCACGCGCACGGTGATCCGCCTTGTCGCCCGCGAGCACGACGACCTCGCCGTCGGCATCGGCCGCGCCAACGAGCTGCTGAGCGCGGAGAACGTGTCTTCGATGTTTGCCACGGTCTTCTACGGCGTTCTGGATTGCGCGACGGGGACCTTGACCTACTGCAACTGCGGTCACAATCCGCCGATGGTCGTTCGCGCCGACGGCCGCAGCGAGCTGCTCACAGGAACAGGCCTGCCCCTGGCGATGCTGCCGGAAGCAACCTACGCTCAACGGTCGATCACGCTGGAGCCAGGCGATCGCGTCGTCCTCTATACCGACGGGGTCAGCGAGGCGCATAGTGCCGCTGATATCGAATTCGGCGACGCTCGCTTGGCGGCGGCGATCGAGGAGTTCCGCCGCGGCTCGGCCCGCGAGCTGGTGGAGGGAATTCTGCGCCGCGTCGCCGAGTTCTCGGACGGTGTTCCGCAATCGGACGATCGGGCGTGTCTGGCGCTGATCTACGCAGCTCGTCGCTGACCGATCACGGCGATCTCCTTTGTCGCCCGAGCCGTCGGCCGACCGTCAGAAACAGCAGCGACGCCCTTGGAATGCGACACCCCGGTCACGCCTCTTCGGCGGTCGGCAATCGCGGCGCGATCCGGCCGGCGGCTTGGACGGAACGGGACAGCTTGGTCGGCGGGACATCTATTGGTCGTCGGTCGTCTGTTGGAGCTCGAACCACATCGCGTTGAGGATGGCGAACGAACAGGCGAGGCCGAGGCCGAGAACCCAGGAGAAATACCACATTGCGCCGGCGCTCCTTCAGTAAAGGTTGTCCCCGTCCCGCTCGAGCTCGTCGGCGGTGACCGGGCCGCGCATCACGCGGAACACCCATCCCGTATAGGCGACAACAATGGGCAAAAAGATCGCGGTCGCAACCAGCATGATGAACAGCGTCGTCGGACTGCTCGAGGCGTCCCAGACGGTCAGGCTGCTGCGCGGATCGATCGAGGATGGCAAGAGAAACGGAAACAGGCTGATGCCTCCCGTCGCGATGACGCCGGCGACGGCCACGCCGCTGGCCAGGAACGCGGGGAGCGACCGGCCGGCGCGAAGCAGCGTCCACGTCGCGCCGGCCCCGAGATAGGCAAGGGCCGGCGCGATCATAAGCCAGCGATGAATGCCGTAATTGGCAAGCCAAGCGCCCACGGCGCGCAGCACGCTCTTGTCCATCGGATTTGACGGCGCCGTCGGGTCGATCGTTCCCTGAACGACATAGCCGTGGATCCCGTAGGCGATCCACAAGCCGGACAGCGTGAAGAGCGCGACGAGCACGATGCTCGCCCATGACGCGGCGGAGCGCGCGCGTTGCGCCAACGGGCCTTCGGTCTTGAGGGCGAGCCAGGTGCCGCCGTGCATCGCCAGCATGGCGACGCTCACGAGCCCGCATAGAAGCGCCCAGGGATTGAGAAGGCCGAGGAGACCGCCCTCGTAAGTGACGCGCAGCGTTTCGTCGAAGCGGAAGGGCACGCCAAGGAAGAGGTTGCCGAAAGCAACGCCGAACACGAGAGCGGGACCGAGGCCGGAGACGAAGAACGCCCAGTCCCAGATGCGCCGCCAGCCGACGCCTTCGAGCTTGCTGCGGAAGGTGAAGGCCACCGGGCGCAGGATGAGAGCCGCGAGCACCAGGAACATCGCGAGATAGAAGCCGGAGAAGGAGACGGCGTAGAGCGGCGGCCAAGCGGCGAAGGCTGCGCCGCCGCCCAGGATGAGCCAGACCTGATTGCCTTCCCAGACCGGGCCGACCGCGTTGAGCAGCAAGCGCTTTTCGGTATCGTTGCGGGCTACCAGCGGCTGGAGCAGCGCCGCTCCCAGATCGAAGCCATCGGTGACCGCAAAACCGATGAGGAGCAGACCGAGGAAGGCCCACCAGAGAAATCGCAGGACGGCGTAGTCGATCGGCGGCATGGCGCCTCCTCAATGCCGGCCGGCGGCGGGCGCCGGGCGGCCGCGAGCGAACGCGGCAGTCACCCTGGGGCCGAGCCGGACATATTTGACCATCAGGTAGACATCGACGACGGCCAGCGTGCTGTAGAACAGCACAAAGCCGATGAGGCTGAACCAGATGTTCCCGGCCGGCTCGCTCGAGGCGCCCAGGAAGGTCGGCAGGACGCCGTCGATGATCCAGGGCTGCCGGCCATATTCGGCGACGATCCAGCCGAGCTCGGCGGCGATCCATGGCAGCGGCAGGCTCCAGAGCGCCATCTGCAGAAACCAGTTGCGCTCCAACTGGCGAACGCTTGCCAGGTAGAAGGCGATGGCAAAAAGGACGACGAAGTAGAAGCCGAATCCGACCATGAAGCGGAAGGTCCAGAACAGGGCCGCGACATCCGGCACGGTGCTCAGCGCGGCCTCGTGCACCTGGTCGTCGGTCGCGTTCTCGATGTCCGGCCGAAAGCGCTTCAGCAGGAGCGCATAACCGAGGTCGCGAATCGGCGATTCCATGTCCGGCGGGATAGTCGCGCTGTGCCGGGCGCGCAGTTGGGCCAGATTCTTGTACCCGATCAAGCCGTTTCGGACACGCTGCTCCGCCGCTTTCACCAATTGCTTGATGCCCTCGACGGGCTCATCGAGCGAGCGCGTTGCGATCAGCCCGAGCGCCCAAGGCACGGCGATTTTATAGCGCGTGGTCTCGGTCTCGCGGTTCGGAAAGCCGATGATCGTAAAGCTCGCCGGCGGCGGCTCGGTCTCCCACATCGCCTCGATCGCCGCGATCTTCATTTGTTGGTTCAGGCCGGCGGTGTAGCCGCTCTCGTCTCCGAGCACGACGACGGAAAGGGCGGAGGCCAAGCCGAAGCTCGCGGCCACAGTGATCGAGCGCCTGGCGATCTCCGCGTGCCGACCACGAAGCAGGTAGAAGGCGCCGATCGAGAGCACGAACATGGCGCCCGTGACGTAGCCCGCGCTCACCGTATGAACGAACTTCGCCTGGGCGACCGGATTGAAGAGCACCTCATAAAAGGACGAAACTTCCATGCGCATGGTCGCGGGATTGAACGTGGCGCCGACCGGATGCTGCATCCAGGCATTCGCGATCAGGATCCACAGTGCCGAAAGATTGCTGCCGATCGCGACAAGCCAGGTCACGACGAGATGACCGATCTTGCTCAATCGGTTCCAGCCGAAGAAAAACAGCCCGATAAAGCTCGCTTCGAGGAAGAATGCCATGAGGCCCTCGATCGCGAGCGGCGCCCCGAAGATGTCGCCGACATAGTGCGCATAGTAGGCCCAGTTCGTGCCGAACTGAAATTCCATGGTGATGCCGGTGGCCACGCCCATGGCGAAGTTTATACCGAAGAGCGTCCCCCAGAATTTCGTCAGCTCCTTCCAGATGGTGCGCCCGGTCATTACATAGACGCTCTCCATAACCGCCAGCAGCAGGGACAGCCCGAGCGTCAGCGGCACGAAGAGAAAATGGTAGAGCGCCGTCAGCGCGAACTGGAGCCGGGAGAGATCGACAACATCGAATGACGGCATGTCAGCGCCTTTCCGAGCTTTGAGCAGGGTGGACGAGAGCGGCCGCGGCGCGATCGGGCGTCACCGCGACCTGGCGCGACGGGCCGAAGAACGCGACATAGAGAATGACCAGCGCCACGGCCTTGAATGCAAGGGCCCAGGCGATGTCGCACCCGGGAGCCTGTCGGCGCAAGGCTGTCAAAAATCCGCCGTTCTGAGACATCAACCACCCCTTCCCGAACCCAACCGTCGCCCCAGCCCCCGGTCCGGAATCATCGCACCCGATGGCGCGCACGGCTCAATGAAGCCGGTATCCCGGTCGGCCTCGTAGCGCCGGACCTCCCTCGGTGCCGGCGATGCCGGCGGCAACGAGCCCTTAGCACGCTCTTCTCAGGGTCGCCAGTCTGGGCTCAGGCGCTCTCCCGACAAAGGCGATTTCTTGGCTTGACCGAGATCAGCCCGCCATCCTCCGGACCACCGTCCCCGTGTTTGCGAGATTATCGCTCCGGTCCGCAGAAGAAATCTTTGATCTCGATTAAGGTGCCGTTGCCTGGAAGGCCGGCGCCTGTGCTCATTCGGCAAAGGCCCACCTCGGCTCTGCCATGGCCGGAAAACGCGTTAGGCTTGGGGCAGATCGCCGAAATGCGCAGCGAGATCTTCGACGGCGCTGGCGGATGAACCCAGCCGCACGTCGACGCCGGCGGCGCGCAATCGCTGCTTCTCCGGCCCTGCGATGAAACCGCAGACGAGACGGGCGGCGCCGGTTTTCAGGATCAAGGCGCAAACCGTGTCCGCGGTTCGCGGCTGGTTGGCGTGAAACTCCTGCGATTTCCTCACGGCGTCGATGACGAGGACGCCGTCGCACTTGCCAAAGAACGGAGACAGCGCCGTCGCTCCCTTCGAACGCATGACCAGCAGCGCGGTGCGGCGCGATTGTTCAGGCGAAGCCGGGGGCGCCATGCTTGCCTCTCTGAAAGCGCTATGCTAGCCCGCATAACCGTCGGCGGACCTTGATCTCGATCAAACATCCGTCGACCTGGCCCGCGTCAAGCCGACGCCCCGTCGCCACGAAGCCTCTGATGCGACCGAGGCGCGCCGAAATGCGCGGGGTGAAGCTCTGGCCACTTTGCATGCGTCTCAGGCCGACTTGGCCGCGCATTGATGTCGAAGACAAAAGTCACAGCCGATCGACCTCCGGTCCCGCGCGGGGGCTGCTCGGCTTGCCGCCGCAAGGCGGGTGGCGCGTCAGGGTGCGCAGAGGGCTTGCAGACCAGTGTCAAGCTGAGCGGGTTGATATAATCTGGACCGGCTAGCGCCCGGGATCCGTCAAAGGGCAAAGCCCGGAAGGTGTGGAGGTGCAATGTGAGCCGGGACCGAGCATCTGTGCCTCAAGGGGACGTTCGACCCCCGTCGCGTGGCGATCGCAGCCGCTTCGATTGCGGCGAGAGGGAGCGGCGCTTTCGCGGAGCTTCTCAACGGGCCGAGGGCGTGTGGCGCGTTGCGCCGGCGGGAACGGGGGTGGCGAGAACAGCAAAATCCTCACGAACGCTCCTGAACGACTGTCAAATCTGCATTACGCGACGGAACGGGCTTTGCGAAGACTGCACTCCGGAGACGTTGCGCGCCCTTGCCGGCTGCAGATCGGGTGACCGCAAGTTCCAGGCGGGCCAGGATATCTTCAGCCTCGGCGTCCCCTGCGACGCGATCTACAGTCTCGTCAGCGGCTGGGCGTTCCGCTACAACCTCCTCGATGACGGGCGCCGGCAGATCCTCGACTTCGCGCTGCCCGGTGCCGTGCTCGGATTCCATCCCGCTCGCGGGGCAACGGCGACCTTCGGCGCGCAAGCTCTGACGGATGCGGTGGTGCGCGTGATTCCGCGAAAGGCCCTGCACTCGCTGTCGAAGCAGCGCCCCGAGATCGGCATGCAGCTGGCGTGGCTGATCTCGCGCGATTGCAGCCTGGCCTTCGACCATCTGACGAGCCTCGGGCGGCATTCGGCGCGCGAGCGGATTGCGCACCTGCTCCTCGAGTTGTTCATCCGCTACCGGTCGCAATGGCCCGGGATCCGAACCGAAGAGATGCACCTTCCCTTGACCCAAGAGCATATCGGCGACGCGACCGGCCTGACCGCGGTTCATGCCAACCGGGTATTGCGCGATCTGCGGCGGGAGGGGATCGTCGAATTCCACTATCGGCGGCTTCGCATCCTCGATCCCGACAAGCTGATCGATGTTGCAGCGATCGATCCACACCTCGCAATGTCCTGGATCCGGCAACCGCCCTCCGACTAACGTTCATCCCCTCGCGCATGTTCACGTGGCGCGCCCGGTGCGCGCGTCGAGCAGATCGCCGGAGGAGCGTGCGCCTTCGGTCGGCTATGCGGCGACGTTCCAGCGTCCGAATCGGGGGCATGCGCCGGCCTTCGATCGGGATGCGAGTTGTTGGATCGCTTCTCGGTCTTTAACGTGGATCAAGGATGGGCCTCGATCGGCCTGTCAGCATGCGTCGCCCTCGGACGAGCGATCCTCGCCGTCGGACGGGCAACCGTCGCTCTCGAGCGGCAGCGACCGATCACGGAGGTGGGAACATGCGAAGGTTCATTAGACTCGTCGGAATCATGATGCCGCTCGCGCTCGGCGCGTGCGCGAGCCAGCAGGCGTTGGATCAAACGAAATCCGTCGCCGACCAGGCCCTGGCGACGGCCAACAGCGCGAAATCGGATGCGGCAAATGCGTTGGCAGCCGCCAATCGTGCACAGTCGACAGCGGATCAGGCGCTCAAGCTCGCGCAGCAGGCGGAGACTGATGCGAAAGCGGCGAAGGAAGAGGCGGACCGGATGTTCCAGCGGACCTTGCGGAAGTAACAGGCGCTGCCGTTCGATCGAGCTTGGCTCGCGCCCAGGCGGCCCGGACCAAGCTCGGGCCGCGGCGCTTGCGCCCGGTTGCAGGACACTCCGTGGTCGCATGCCGAGCCGCGCTGGGGGCTCGTTATGAGGCGGCATGAATGGCAGTGCTGGGCGGCTTTCGCGCTCTGCGTCGCCGCCGCGCCCGCGTCGGCGACCGAGTATCCGTTGGCTCCAGACCAAACCGTTGTCGGCGAGCTCGGGGTCTATGTGACCCATGCGCCGGACATCCTGCTCGACATCGCGCGCGCCAAGGACCTTGGCTTCACGCAGCTGATGGCCGCCAACCGCGGCGTCGATCCCTGGCTGCCCGGCGCGGGAAAGCGGGTCACGCTGCCAACCCGGTACATTCTGCCCGACGCTCCCCATCGGGGCATCGTGATCAATCTCGCGGAATGGCGCCTGTTTTATTTTCCGCCGAGCGGCCGCAGCGTGGAAACCTATCCGATCGGCATCGGCGTGATCGGCGACACGACCCCGCTCGGCGTGACGTCCGTCATACGCAAGGAGCCCAACCCGACCTGGTATCCACCCCCATCAATCCGTGCCGCGGAGCCCGATCTTCCGGATGCCATCCCGCCCGGCCCCGACAACCCGCTCGGCGCCTTCGCACTGCATCTCGGCTGGCCGGACTATCTGATCCACGGCACCAACAAGCCCGACGGCGTCGGCCGCAATGTCAGCCATGGCTGCATCCGGCTCTATCCGGAAGACATTGAGCGTTTGTTCCATGAAATATCGGTGGGCACGCCGGTGCGGGTGGTGCGGCAGGCGGTAGAGACGGCTTGGATCGGCGATGTGGTTTTTGTCGAAGTCCATCCGAGCAAATCCCAGGCGGAGGAAATCGACACGATGGAGGCGGTCACGCCCGTCTTTCCCGAGGACCTCGTTGGCCGCGTCGTCGCCGCAGCAGCGCAGCATGCCGGCCGCATCGATTGGGATGCGGTCCGTCAAGCCGGCTTGCAGCGCACGGGCCTGCCGGTGGCGGTGGCAAAAAAACCCGCCTCATGGAATTCCGATGCGTCGAATTAGCTAAATGGGCCGTCTTCGCCGCCGGGGACCCGCCACCCCCGACCCCATGCGACGCAAAATTGGCACCATCATGTACTCGAACAACGCGCGCCTAGCCCCGCCCAGAGCGTACTCGCCCGCGCGGATGGTCACGAGCCTCCATTGCCATCGCATCGGCTTCTTCGTCGAATGCCTGCTGCAGGACCGCCTGCGCAACTTGACAGACCGTCCGGTCGCTCCGAAAGGTGAAGCGCCATGACGCTTTCGCCGACGGAGGGTCTATCATCGCAGGAGGCCGGACGGCGACTGGCACGGATCGGGCCAAACGCCGTCGTCGAGCCGCATGTCTCCTCGATCGTGAGAATCGCGCGCCGGTTCTGGGAGCCGTGCCCTGGATGCTTGAGGCGGCGATCGTTCTGCAACTGGCCATCGGCGAACGTGTCGAGGCCTTCATCATCGCAGCATTGCTGATTTTCAACATCGCCCTCGGCATCTTCCAGGAGGAGCGCGCCAATGGCGCACTGGCCGCCCTCAAGTCGAAGCTCGCCTTGAAGGCCTTTGTCAAGCGGGACGGCCAATGGATCGAAACGCCGGCCGCCGGTCTGGTGCCGGGCGATGTCATTCGAATCGCTCTTGGCAGCATTGTTCCAGCCGATGCTCGCCTCCTGCAAGGATCGGTGCTTCTCGACCAGTCGATGCTCACGGGCGAATCGGTTCCTGTCGAGAACGGTCCCGGCAACACCGTTTACGCCGGCGCGCTGGTGCGAAGGGGAGCGGCCAGGGCGGAGATCACGGCGACCGGTCAACACACCTACTTCGGAAAGACCGCGGAGCTGGTGCGCATCGCTCATGCCGAAAGCGGCGAGCAGAAGGCTGTTCTCGCGGTCGTCCGCAATCTCGCGGTTTTCAACGGCGCCGTCGTCGTCCTGCTGGTGGCATACGCGCGCTCCATCGCCATGCCTGTCGATCACGTCATACCTCTGGTGCTGACCGCGCTGCTGGCTTCGATCCCCGTCGCGCTGCCGGCGACCTTCACTCTCGCCGCGGCCTTGAGCGCTCAGGCCCTCACGAAAGGAGGCGTGCTCCTGACCCGCCTCTCGGCGGTCAACGAGGCGGCGACCGTAGATGTCCTGTGCGCCGACAAGACAGGAACCCTCACGCGCAACGAGCTTGAGGTCGCCGCGGTCAAGCCGTTCAAGGACGGCCTTCGCGAAGAAGACCTCCTTGCCTTTGCCGCTCTGGCCAGCTCCGATGCCGGGCAGGATCCGGTGGACGCCGCCATCCGCGCGGCGGCTCGCGCGAAATGCTCAGCGCCTCTCCAAGCCAAAGTGTTGCGGTTGACGCCATTCGATCCCGCGACCAAGACCTCGGACGCGCTGATCGTTGATCAGCAGGGCGGCGAGCAGCGCATCCTGAAGGGGGCGCCAGCGGCGATCGCGTCGATCGCGCCATTGGGGCCAGCGGTCGCAGCCGAGCTGGACAGGCTGACCCGCCAAGGATATCGAGTCCTGGCGGTGGCGGGCGGTCCGCCCCAGCAGCCGACGGTTATCGGATTGGTCGCGCTCAGCGATCCGCCGCGTCCGGACTCAAAGGATCTGCTCGCCGAGCTCCGCTCGATGGGCGTACACACGGTGATGGTGACCGGTGACGCTGCGCCCACGGCGGCAACCGTTGCCGCGGCGATCGGGCTGCAGGGACGGGTATGTCCACCGGGCGCAATACCCGACAGCGTCGGCCCCGATGATTTTGCGGTTTATGCCGGTGTTTTTCCGGAAGACAAGTTTCGCTTGGTGAAGGCGTTCCAGCGCAAGGCCCATACGGTCGGAATGTGCGGTGACGGGGCAAACGACGCGCCTGCGCTGCGCCAGGCGCAGATGGGCATCACCGTCTCCACAGCAACGGATGTGGCGAAATCGGCGGCGAGCCTCGTTCTGACGGAGCCCGGGCTTGAGGGCATTGTCACGGCGATAAAGGAAGGCCGATCGGCCTTCCAGCGCATTCTCGCCTACACGCTGAATGCTCTCGTCAAGAAGTTCCAGCCTGTCCTGTTCTTGGGCGCGGGTCTGATCATGACGGGTCACGCCGTGCTGACGCCGATGCTGATGGCTTTGTTCTTGATCGCCGGTGATTTCATCACGATGTCGCTGACCACCGACCGGGCGACGCCATCGCCGACGCCCGACGCTTGGCGGATCCGCACGATCACCGCTGTGGCGGCAATTCTTGGATTGTTCGGATTGACGTTTGCCGTCGGCGTCGTCGCGACCGGAAAGTATATCCTGGGGTTCGATGTCGCAGAGTTACGGGCCCTCGCCTTCATCACGCTCGTCTTCGCCAGTCAGGCGACCGTCTATGTCGTCCGCGACCGCGGCCACATGTGGCATTCCCGCCCCGGAGGATGGTTGGTGGCGTCGTCCTTGCTGGATGTCGGCATCGCCTCCTCCCTGGCGATCACCGGCACGCTCATGGCGCCCCTGCCCGCTTTGACGGTGGCAGCGGTGCTCGCGGGAGCGATGGCGTTCTCCCTCGCCTTGGACGCGGTCAAGCATGCCGCGTTCAAGTGGCTCGAAATCGCATAATCTGTCGGCCGCGCCTACGCTGCAAGGAGAGTGGCGGAGGAGGCAGTCTCTGGGCCCAATTCCCTGCTATTAGGGAGATTTACAGGGGAGACTGAGCCCGTTGCGCCCAGCACGCCCGCGTTGACGAGAAAAACCCCCGTTCTCACCGCAATTTTCAAGACGCGCCGGGTTACCACAGCATTGCCTGTTAGCAGGGAATTTTCCGCGTGATAACAGAGAAACTTTCGTCCTTAACCGGGAATTTTCCAGCCACCAAGGAAGCCGTTGGGAGAAGTGGCGACGATCCAGTGCCTCTTGAAACCTGTGGCCAGCCACGCGGGCTCGGCTCAGTGCGAGGCCGGACGGCAACTGGGAGGCGCTAGGCGGCTTCAGGCAGGCAGCACCGGCAGGCGGAAGCCAAGGGCTTGCTCGGCCAGGGCGGCGGCGCCCAGGAGGGCGGCATCGCCATGCGGCGGTCCGACCACTTGCAGTCCGACTGGCATGCCTTCGTGCGTCAGGCCGCAGGGCAATGAGATGGCCGGGCAGCCAGCGAGGGTGATGACGAAAGTGAGAAACATCCAGTCGATGTATGTGGTCAGCGTTTCGCCGGCGATCTCGGTCGGGAACCGCTGCTCCACTGGGAAGGGCGGCACCGCCACCGTAGGGCAGATCAGTAGGTCGTATTCCTCGAAGAAACGGGCGACGCGGTGGAACAGGGCGTGGCGATCCTGCATCGCGGCGATGATCTCGGCAGCGGTAAGGTGCTGCCCCTTTTCGATGTTCCAGGCGATGTCGGGATTAAGGCGGCGGCGTTCCGCCGGCAGGAGAGCGCCGTGGACGTCGGCGAACAGCAAGGCGCGCAGCACCTGGAAGCTATCGATGGCGCCCGAGAAATCCGGTGCGGCGTCTTCCACTGCAGAGCCCATGGCGGTGAAGCGCAACGCGGCCGCGGCGCAGACCTCTGCCACCTCGGGATCGATCCGGCGCAGGCCGAGATCGGGGCTGAAGCCAACGCGGTGCGGGGGGCGGGCGGCGCCCAGCGCGGCCTGGAAGCCGCCGGCCGGACCGGGGCGGGAGAGCGGGTCATGCGGCGTCACCAGCGCCATCGCGTCGAGCATCAGCGCTAGGTCGGGCACGTCGCGGGCCATCGGCCCATCCACCCAGAGACTGTCGAAGGCGGGCAAGCCATCGCCGCGCGGCACTAGGCCGGGGCTGGGACGCAAGCCGACAATGCCGCAGAAGCTGGCCGGGATGCGCAGCGAGCCGCCGAGGCAGGAGCCATTGGCAAGCCAGACCTCGCGCGCTGCCAGTGCCGCCGCCGCACCACCCGAGGAGCCACCGGCGGTGCGGCCAAGGTTCCAGGGATTGCGCGTAACACCCCATACCGGGTTGAAAGTGTGGCTGCCGGCGAACTCGGGCACGTTCGACTTGGCCAGCGGGATGGCACCGTTGCTGCGCAGCGTGGCGATCGTGCGATCGTCGGTTGCGGCGCGATGATTGGCGTAGATCGGCGAGCCGTAGGTGGTGAGCTGGCCGGCGACGTCGTTGTAGTCCTTCACCGCAATCGGCAGACCGGCGAGCCAGCTGTGGTGGTCGCGCGGCTCGCGCGGGAAGCGGCGGGCTTCGTCGCGCGCGACTTCGAAGAAGCGGATCGGCAGAGCGTTGATCCTTGGTTCCGCTTCCTCGATGCGGGCAGCGGCGGCGTCTACCAACTCCAAAGGACTGAGATCGCTCCGCCGCAGGCGGCGGACGGCTTCGCGGGCCGACAAGAAGCAAAGGTCGTTCACAATCGAAACTCCGATGTTACCCGTCACTGCCTACATGATACTCAGGCAATAGGCCACTCCGGTGGTCGCTTTGTCGACATTCGGTCGTGGACGCCCACTTTAGGGAGGCAGGCGACCGATGGAGGGCGTCGGGACCTTTGGTACTTTGGTGATGGCGTCGCTGCTCCCGGCGCCACTGACGCCGATCTCCGGCAAGACTTCGCGGACTGCAAGCGCAAAGGAACAGGCCCTCCGCCATTTCACTTCTGGGCCTTGAATTAAGACTATGACACTGCGCGAGATCGAGTCAGTCGACTTAAGGACCAGTGCATGATGGCCCGTGGCTGGAAGCCGGTCGCGGCCCCCGGTGAACAATGAAATGACACGCGGCGCCGAGGTGGTGGATTTACGACTGCGACGTGAGCACAGGCACACCGGTGAGCTCGTCACATCACGGGATCGCCACTAGCGTGATGCGCCTGGCACGGTCCAATGTCTTGTCTGCCTGTATTGCCACGCCGTGAGCCTCCACTTGTTATAAGAGAGCGTGCACCAACCAAGCGAGGGTCGCGACCTTGACCGCAACGCCCATCGCACGATTTGCCAACAGGAGCCATTCGCCGATGCGACTATTATTTACTGACCGAGCATGCTTCATGCTTGAATTGTGTCTCAGCACCCCTCAGCGTCAAAGGCTCGCCTAAAGTCTGATTCCAATTCTCCCTCAGACAACCGGGCGCCAGTGAGGCTACGTCCGCTTTGATCGTCTCAGCGGACGTGCGGAGTTCAATCGGTCACGGCTTGACAAACAACGTCCCATACAAGGCTTCTCGGACGCCCGCCGCCCGCACACGGAGCTACGTCCATCAGCGGCGGGCGTCCGAGAACTCTTAACTAAGGCTGCTCTGGTTGCCTTGGTGTAGAACGGTCTGGAGCGGTAGGTTAAGCGGAAGGATGTCGACCGACGGCTGACCGTTGCTGATGACCCCGAAGTGACATCGGCCCCTTGGTGGTACTTAAAATGCGATCCTGATCCAATCAGCGGCTAAGTCACGCCGCGCTGTCCGCGGAACCTAGCTCCTCCTCCGGGAACCGTAGTGTCTCCCAGGCAGCGATCCCGCCATAAAGCTCTTTTACTCGATAGCCGTGTTCCAGCAGGACCAGCGCCGACGATGTGATCAAGCTGCACAGGTACCCAACAATAAAGGAGATCAGCTTATCCTTCGGTAGTTCCTCGCAGCGATTGGCCATTTCAGGCTGCGGTAACCAAAGAGCGCCAGAGATCTTTTTGGCTGTCGAGGATGGCCTTTTTTAACATCGACCAGAACGAAGTCCGATCGCCCCATCTTGCCATTCCTTGACGGTCATCGGGCTTACGTAAGCTGCCGCCTTCGCTGAAAACAAGAGCCAGGTCAGTTCACCCTGCGAAAGCTTGTGCTGTCCATCGCGCAATCCTTTCGCTAGTCTCAGGAACCCCACGATATATTAGGAATGATATTGGCAACTCCTGTCACGTGGCACGTGCGCTACATCCTCAAAGACGCGCAGCATGCGCGCATGCGCTGCGCACGCGCATGGATCAAAGCCTGCGCAAGATCGGAGTCTCCACTGCACAGTTTGCACTTTTGACTGCGCTACAGGAGGCGGAGGTAGCGTCAGATGCCGAGCTAGCGCAGCGTTGTTTCGTTACACCCCAGACAATAACGGGGCTTATCACCGGCTTGATGCGGGCAGGACTTATTGTGCGTTCCCCTTCGCTGCGTCATGGACGCGCGATCGAAACGCGCCTCACGCCGGATGGCTGCGTCTGTTTCGTCGGGCCCTTGAGGCGTCCTAGCGCCGTTCACAACCTTTAGAGAGCAACCACATGAGGCGCGCCCGAGTAGACCAACGAAAGAACACTCAGGAAATAGCGCTGGCGCGCCGGCATTTGCGAAATGATCCAGTGTTGGCAGGCTTGATCGCCAAATATCCAGATTTTGATCCGAGGGCGTGGTTATCCGAATTGCCGAAAATGGATGCGTTTGGCGCCCTCATCTTCCAGGTGATAGGCCAACAGATATCCCTGCAGGCGACGCGCGCGATTTTGGGGCGATTACGCACCCTGTTTGGCGGCAAAATACCCACCCCTGAGCAATTTCTGGCGACAAGGCCAGTGCGACTGAGAAAGGTGGGCCTCTCGGGTCGAAAAGTTACGACTCTGCGTATCGCGGCCAAGCGCTTCAACCAAGAACGGCTAAGCCTGCGAAAACTCAAGAAGCTGACAGACGATGAGATTGTAGCGCTATTGACCTCTATCCCCGGCGTCGGTCCGTGGACCGTTCAAGGATTCCTTATTATCGCACTGAACCGTAGCGATGTTGTTCTGCCCGGTGATTTGGCTTTGCGCAAAGCCATCCAGAAAAATTACGAGCTGAACCATCTTCCATCACAGGATGAGGTACTTGAAATATCTCAAAGATGGCGACCTTACCGCAGTCTAGCGACCGCATACCTATTTCAATCCGCCTTTGATGCAGCAAAATGACGCGCTTGCCTGTTGCCAGCGACAAAGAGGCCGCCGACAATGTTCAATATTTCTCACGTGAGTCAGCAATTGTGAAGATGCTATGGGGCGAGTGGCGAGGGCATAGCACCATCGGCGCTATTCAACGGCTACTAACGGAGCTCCCCATGTCGCAACATCGTCATTTTCACGCGAGCAGGTCCCTCACCGCTCTCGAGGAGGATAGCACAATCATCGCCGTGATCGAGATGAGCCAAACGAAGTGGCTGGTTGCGGCGCTCGTCCCCGGCGTCGAACGCCAACTCCTCAAGAAGTTCGATGCCGACGAGGAAACGCTGCTGAGGCTCTTGCGTCGTTGGCGCCGCGAAGCCGGCCAGGTTGGGCGCAACATCAAGCGTATTGTCGTCGCCTTTGAGGCTGGCCGCGATGGATTCTGGCTAGCGCGCTGGCTGCGGGCACGGGATGTCGAAGTTTACGTCATCCATCCTACCGGCATCGCAGTGTCGCGTGAACACCGGCGCGCGAAGACCGATCGTCTCGATATGGAACTTCTGATGCGCATCTTCCTCGGCTGGCTGCGCGGCGAGACGCGCCATTGCAGCATGGTGGCGATCCCGACGATCGAGGAGGAGGACGCGAAGCGACCGAACCGCGAGCGCCAGAATCTGGTCACTGAGCAAACGCGGATTATCAACCAGATGAAGGCGATATTTACCCGCTTCGGCATTCGCTCCTTGCGACCGACCATGCGCAAGGTTGCGGAAAAGCTCGAAGAGCTGCGCACGGCGGAAGGCACGCCGTTGCCACAGAACACGCTTGCGGAACCGCGCCGCCATCTCGCGCGGCTACGCGTCGTGCGCGACCAGATCCGCGCGGTCGAACAGGAACACCTGCGCAAGCTCGCGGTGGCTCCTCCTGCCGAGAAGAAAGGCCCGCACGCGATGGTTCACCTGTTTGCCCGCGTCCTTGGCGTTGGTGTCGAAACGGCGGACATGCTGGTCAACGAGGTCTTCTCGCGCCAATGGCGCGATCGCAAGGCCGTCGCCCGCTACGCCGGCCTTACGGGGTCGCCCGACGAGAGCGGCAGCCGTCGACGCGAACGGGGTCTTGCGCGCGCCGGCAATGTCCGCGTCCGCAGCGGCGTGATCCAGTTGGCGTGGCGCTTTGTCAGGTTCCAAAAGAACAGCGCCCTGGCCCAATGGTTCGCGGCACGAACCGCCGATGGACGCGCCAGCACGCGCAAGACAATGATCGTGGCGCTGGCGCGTAAACTGCTCGTCGCCCTCTGGCGTCTCGTTACGAGGGGCGAGGTTCCGCAGGGCGTCGTGTTACGTCCGGCGTCATGACCGACAGCATGGAAAGGGAGCAACCACAGGACAAACGGCTTGGCAGCTAGGGGGTCTGCCGATGAATCCGAGGTGGCGGTGCCCCGACGTAAAACCCATGGCTTCAAATGCCGCTGTGAAGAATGGGCCCGCCACCCCGGAGCTTCGCCGACGATGCGCATGACTGCATCATGGTTGCGATCCACACACGGATCGACCGAATACAAGGTTGTGGCGCGACTTCTGCGCCCCGATGCCCTCGGATCATATCGTGCCGATTGCGTAGGCCGGTGAAAGGAGAACTCCCACAATAGCAATCCACAGTGCCTCGAACAGCGCCGAATGACCTTTGTACGTCACGGCGACAATTATGATGGCTCGGGCTGCGCCTTCGCAGTCAAGCCCCGCGCCTTCGGCGCGCCGCAAGCGGCGGTGGGGCTTGACACCCGAGCAAGGGA
>JASHRZ010000554.1 GCA_030037055.1 Alphaproteobacteria bacterium | reverse complement strand
CTTATGCGCCGGCGCGCATCGTCCCGAGGAACGGCCGGCCGGTCATTCCGCCGCAATCGGCTGTTCGCTGTCGCCCGAGAGCAGCAGTTGCGGCACCTGGGCGAAGCTCCAGGCGCCCGCCGCGGCCTGGCGATCCAAAACCCAGACAAGATCGAACCGGGAGCCCGGCCATTTTTGCGGACAGCGCGTGTTGCCGCCGAGAATGCGGTTGGCGATGTCGGGGATTGCTTCGTGCTCCCAGGTGATCAGCACAGGCCCTTCCGCGGCGAGCGCATCGGCAATCATGGCCTTCTCGTCACCCTTGGCGTAGCGCAGGACAAGCTTCAGATTCAATACCGCCGCCAGCTCCGCGACTGTGTGCTCCGGCCGCCGGCTGTTGCTGTGCTTGGCGACGCCAGAAGCGAAAATGGCGCCGGGCGTCGCCAGGCGCCGGTCGGCAAACGCGCCGTCACGCGGCGCGAAGAAGCGAACCAGCGCTCCGGAGCGTTGCCACCCGCGCACGATGAGCTCTTCGGGATCCGGCGCTCCGGTCGCGGACACGCCGTTCACCTTGCCGTCCTCGCTCGGCTTCTCCGCATGGCGTATGAGCATGATCTTGGTCGCTGGCATTGCCGTGCCTCCTGATGCGTCGCTCGAATCCGCGCGAAGGACCGCGTTGCCCATGCGATGCGCGGGCGATGGCCCGGTCGCCCGGCGGGCGCGCGGGCGCGACTACTCCTTGGCGATGCTCAGCTTGCGCTGCCGCCGCCTCGGATCGGGTGTAATCTGCTCCTGCTGATTTTGCGCAACCATATGCTCGGCGATCAGTTCCGTCTGAAAGCGGTTCACGGAATCCGTGTCGGTGAAGATCGTTTGCGTGTTGTTCTGCGCCTTGTAGCCGCGCCCGCCCGGCATGCCCGTGACGACGAAGGTGCCTTCCCCCGCGGCGGACCAATTCACCGATCCCTCGCCGCCCACCTTGCCGTCCGCCACGAAGCCCTTGGTGTGGCTGATCTGATGGGTCGTGGATTGACCGATGGCGAAGTGCGTGTTGAAGGCGGCCAGCTCGTGCTGCCGGTCGGCGTCGAGCAGCGCCTTCTCGTGCGCGCCGCCGGCCTGGCTCTTGTCCAGCGTGATCAGCATGGTGACCGTCGGATCCAGCACCTTCGCCATCAGGATGGCATTGAGCTCGGCGTCATCATAGCCGAACATGTTGAGATACAAGGATACCCGCACGCGCGACAGCACATATTTCAGGATGTCGTGGACATCATCCCGCCCGACGAAGAACAGATGGAAATCCTGGCTTGCCGCGGGCGAATAAGCCTTCTCCTGCGTAAATTGCTGGAGGTCGAGCAGATCGAACGCCTGCAGGCTCTGCGCGGGATCGTCGACCGCATTGCTGGCGGATGGTGCTTTGGATCGGCTGGTTGGTCGCTTTGCCACGGCCTTGCTCCCCCTTCGAACAGTCCCGCGATCGGCGTGTCAGTGGTTCGCATTATGGCAATTTCCCGCCGTGCGGGCAAAGGCGCGGCGGGCGGCGAAATCGAGCGCCGCGTCCCGCGCGAGCGGCGCCCGCCGCAATCCGTGCCCGATTGCCGCGTCGCGGCGAGGGCAGCCCGCCGGCCATGCGATCGCGTTTCTCATCTCACCTTGAGATATCGGGGCAGACGTCTTGCGGGTTTTGCGGGCTCTCGCGACTTGAACCGGTGCTGCCGACAAGCGGCGCCGAAGGAGCAAAAGATCGATCGCGAGACCTCGTCGCCCTGCGCGTGCCACTCCGGATGCCATAGGACGCCGAGCGCAAACGCGTGCGCATCGGGAACGGAAACCGCCTCGACGAGTCCGTCCGGCGCCGTGCCCTCGACGTGAAGCCCGGGCGCCACCGTTCGCAGGCCCCGCCGGTGAAGCGAATTCACCGTGATCACATCCTTGCCGACGATCCCGCGGAGCAGGCTGCCGGTGACGTGGAGATCGTGTTGCCGGCGGCACCGTGCGTCGCGCGCCAGCGCTGCGTCGCCGTGATGCCGGACGAAACGGCCCTCGGAGGCGAGGTCCCGGTGCAGATCCCCGCCAAGGGACAGGTTCAACTCGTGGAGCCCCTGGCAGATCGCGAGAACCGGGATGCCGGCCTCGAGGACCGAAGGGATGAGCGACAGGGCAAGCCGATCGCGCGGCGGATCGCGCCGGTCGGCGCTCGCGCGCTGCGCGCCCTCAAATTGCTCCACGGCCGGGTCGGCGCAGTCGCCGGCAAGGATGAGACCATCGAGGATTTGCAGCACATTGGCGGCGGCTTCATCCTCCGTCACGACGCTGGGGACGATCACCGGCAGGCCTTCGGCCAGCTCGTAGGCGGCCAAGAGATAGCGGCAATGCACCCTGTCATAGTCGACACCCTCGTTCGTCAGCCGCGACGCCGATACCCCGATGATTGGTCTCATGGCACTTCCTCGACTCGGCCGGGCGCTGCATCGCGGCCGCTCATACGTATTTCAAATCGCTTCGCGCGCGCCGCGCGGCCCTGTCGGGCCGGACCGATCATTCCAAAACCCCCAGCGCCATCGCGCGCGAGACGGCCTGGACTTTCTTCGTGACGTGAAGTTTTCGGAATACCTGCTTGAGGTGATAGTTCACGGTCGCTTCGCTGCAATTCATGATGACCGCGACTTCCCAGCCGGTCTTGCCCTGGGCCATCCACCGGAGAACCTCGAGTTGGCGTGGCGAGAGCGTGATCGGCCCGCGATCTCTGTCTTCGTCCGTCGCTCCGACAAGCGCTTCTCGAATGCCATCTCGCACGGCGGCGGTCCTTCTTTCGCCGAAACAATTAATAGTGGCTTTTTGAGTTCATGGTACACCAAAATCGCGACTGCATGTCAAGGGGCTTTCGCGTGACGCCTCCGTCCGGCCTCGCGATGCTGCCGTCGTCCCGGGATCGCGCGAAACGCAGCCCCGAAGCCTTGGACGCTCGGCAACGGCCCGACGCGCCGGCGATCAAGGCAGATCGATAGCGAAGCCGCTGCGGCCGGGGCGTCCTGCGCCGTGGAAGCTCCGGTCGAGCTGGTGGCGGTCCGGTTGAACGAAAACAATTGCAAAGACACCGGTCATGGACGCGCTTGCGTCGTTACGCGCGGGCACGACCTGCCTTTGCTGCGGCGGAGGCAGGCGAGCCCGGGCATGACGATTGACGGGTTCGGCGGCGATCGGGCGATCGCGAGTTGCGCGCGCAACCCGCTGCCGCGGGAGCGAGAGGATCGACTTCGTCAATCCGCCGCAGCCGGCATCGGCGCCGGCTGGTCGCGTGGCGCCGCGCTGCGCGCCAGGCGGATCAAGTCTTGCCAAACCCCGGCATTCGCTTCGGCCTCCGCGCTGCGATGAAACGGTCCTCGATCTCGTCCCGGCCGTCCGCGGCCGCATCGGCGCCGCTAACCGAAGCTAAACCTTTTCACGGTTCGATCATGCCCGGGCGTGTTGCGCCCGGCTGAGGGAAGTCCGCGCCGGCCGCGGCTCACCCCCGCCCGTTGCGGCCGCGGTCGATGAACCCTGCAATC
>JASHRZ010000553.1 GCA_030037055.1 Alphaproteobacteria bacterium | reverse complement strand
AGCTCGGCGGGAAGGGCGAACATCTGGTTCTCGGGCACCGCGACATGGCTCGAATAGCCGCCGAAGCGGGTGAGCGCCGCCACGTTCTGTCCGAGGGCGAACTGCCGGGCGCCCGGCCCCAGGGCTGCGATCTCGCCCGCGACTTCGTAGCCGACGACGCAAGGCGGCATGGGCGCATCGGGATAGAGGCCGCGCCGCGCCATGATGTCGGCAAAATTGACCCCTGCCGCCGCCGCCGCGATCAGCGGCCTCGCCCGCTTCCGGGCTCGGCACCGCCGCCTGCCGCAGCGCCAACACCTCGGGCCGCCCGTGCCGCGTGATCGAGATCTGCCGCATCATGGGCGCTACCTCGCCGCGCGATGAGCCCGACAGGAAGCACGCTACCTCAGAACGCGCCCAGCGGAGAGGGCGCGATCTGCCGTCAGCGCCCCAATTCCCCGAGCAGCGCTTCCGCCTCCTTGAGGTCGGGCGCGTCGAAGCCTTCGTTGAACCAGCCATGAATGGCAGCGAGGCGGTCGCAGGCTTCGGCGCGCTTGCCCTGTTCGCGCCATAGGCGCGCAAGGCGGATCGATGCCCTGAGCTCCAGGAGCTTTGCGCTCTGCCGCCGCGCCACCGCGATTGCCTGATGATAGCTTCGCTCGGCCGCGGACGGATCGCCCGCGGCGCTCAGCAAATCGCCGTGCAAGCGATGCAACTCGGCCTCGCCGATCCGTTCCTCGGTCGTCTCGATCATCGCCGCGGCCTCGGCCAGGCACGTCAGCCCTTCGCCCGGCTCGCGGAGCATGGCGTGGATTTCGGCGAGCATCAGGAGGGCAAGCGGCGTATTGAACACGGCTCCGGTTGCGCGTATGGCCGCAAGCCCCTGCGCGACCAGCGCGCGTCCTTGCTGCGCTTGCCCCAGCGCCGCCAACGACCAGGCGCGAAAGGCCGTCGCCCAACCCAGAAAATACGGAAAACCGTGCTCGGTGGAGAGCGTCAGAAGTTCCTCGGCGTGAAGCTGCAGCTCGGGCGAACGGGTGATCCACTCGCTCCAACCGCTGAACTGCAGCACGACGGCGAGGGTATGGGCTTCCCTGAGCCGGCGGGCTTCCGAGAATGCCTTGTCCACCCGCGACCGCGCCTGGTCGATGTAGCCAAGATGCGCCAAGGTCACGGCGAGGTAGGAGAGCATCCCGGAATAAAGATCCTCGGACAGCGACCCGCGGATGCCGCGATGCGCCGGTTCGGCAAGGCCATGACACTGCTCGAGAAGCGAGCGGGCGGCAATGAACTCGCCGCGCAGGAGACGGGTCAGCCCGCTGACGCGGCGACCTTGCAACTGCACCGCGACATCGTTGCGCGCTTGCCCGATCTTTTCGATCTGCTCGGCCAGCGACAGCGCCAGCTTGTGCTCGGATCGGGCCGCATGAAACGCCCATTGGCCGTAGAGCAACGGCACGACATATTCGGGTCGATCGATCTCTTCGGCGAGCGCGCGCGCGCGCGCAACGGTTTCGCCCACATCGCTCGCCGACCAGCCTTTCGTGGCGGCCAGCGCCGGCCGGAGCGCCATATGCAAGTCCAGCTCCCGCTGCCGGCGCCAAGCGCCGTCCGGCAGGGCCGAGAGCGCGTCCAGCCCTTTGCGCAGCTGGGCGACCGCTTCCGTCATGGCCGAGCGCGCCATGGCCTGCTGGCCGGCCTTGAGCCAGTAAGCCGCCGCCTTCTCCGCCAGCCCCGCTTCCGCTGAGTGCCGGGCAAGCAATGCGGGCTGCGCCGCCACGATCGCTGGGAATTGCTCTTCGAGGGTAGAGGCGATGCGGGCGTGGAGCTGCTGACGCCGGACGCGCAGCAAGGTGCCGTAGGCGGCATCCTGGACCAGCGCGTGTTTGAAGGTGTATGCCGCATCCGGCGGCGTCCCGCGCTGGAAGATCAGCTCGGCGTGCACGAGCTGCTCCAAGGCGTCATCGAGTTGGCGGCGCGGCATGGCGGCGACGGCGCTAATCAGCTCGTGCGAGAATTGGCGCCCGAGAGCGGCGGCGATCTGCGCCACCTCGCGCGTCGGCGCCAGGCGGTCCAGCCGTGCCAGCAGCGAGGCTTGCAGCGATGTCGGGATCGCCAGCCGGCCTGCTCGACCCGTCGCCACATACCGATTGCCGGATTCCACAAGCAGGCCGCTCTCGACCACGGCCTTGGTGAGCTCCTCGATGAACAGCGGCACCCCGTCGGTCCGATCGGCGATCTCAGCGACGATCTCCTCGGGCAAGGGCCTGCCGGCGACGCGCGCGATCATCTCGGCGCTTTGGCCGGGCGGCAGTCGGCCGAGGTTGAGCAGGGTTACCCGCGGGCGGCCGAGCCAGGGCGGCGCGAACTCGGGCCGGAAGGTGATGATCGCCAGCACGCGCAGAGCGGGCGCCTGGTCGACGAACAGGTCGAGCAACTCCCGCGTCGTGGGATCGCTCCAGTGGAAGTCATCGAACAGCACCAGCATTGGTCGACGCGCCGCCAGTTCCTCGATCTGCGCCAACAGCGCGCGCAGCATCTTTTCCTTGCGTCGCGGCGGCGCGAGGGTGAGCGCCGGATAGCGGCCGCCCGTTGGAACCGACAGCAATTCCGCCAGCAGGGGCGCGGCCTCGCCGAGCTCGCCGGTCGCCAGCATGAGCACCCTTTCGAGCTTGGCCAGCCGCTGTGCGTCCGTGTCGCCGCGGCGGAATCCGGCCGCGCGCTCGAGCTGCGTGATGATCGGGTAGAGCGCGCTGTCCTGGTGGTGCGGCGAGCAGAAATGGCGAAGGCGGATATGCGGCTCGCCGGTCAGCCGTTCGAGGATGGTCCGCGCGATGCGCGACTTGCCGATGCCCGCCTCGCCCGACACCAGCACGACGGAGCCCTCGCCGGCTTTCGCCTGCTGCCAGCGGCGCAGCAGCAGCTCGATCTCTTCCCCGCGGCCGACCAGCGGCGTCGTGGTCGCGCGCAAGGCCATGAACCGATCCTCGGCGCCGCTCGCGCCCAGCACTTGCCAGGCCGGAACGTTCTCGGCGAAGCCCTTGAGCGCAACCGCCCCGAGATCGCGATAGTCGAAGAGGCCGCCGGTGAGGCGGCGCGTGCTCGATGCGATCACCACCGCGCCCGGCTCGGCCAGCGCTCGCAGCCGAGCGGCGAGATTGGGCGTCTCGCCGACCACCGTCTCCTCCGGCGCGGCGCCCGCGCCGACGAGGTGGCCGACCACGACCAGCCCAGTAGCGATGCCGACCCGCACTTGCAAGGGAGCGCCGGCTGCGGTCGCGAGCTTCGGCACGGCCTCGGCGAGCGCAAGCCCCGCTCGGACGGCGCGCTCGGCATCGTGCTCGTCCGCCCGAGGGTAGCCGAAACAGGCCAGCACGCCGTCGCCCATGTAGTTGGCGACGAAACCGCCATGGCGCTCGACCAGTTCGGTGCAGCAGCGGTGATAGGCGGCGATGATGCCCAGCAGGTCCTCGGGGTCGAGTCTGCCCGACAGCGCCGCGGAGTCCGCGAAATCGCAGAGCATTACCGTGAGCGGGCGGCGCTCGGCGTCGTTCCGCGGGCGCGGCTCGATCGCGGCCAGCATCCGCCGCCGATGCCCCGGCAAGACGCCGATGTTCTTGAGGTCCCGATCCG
>JASHRZ010000552.1 GCA_030037055.1 Alphaproteobacteria bacterium | reverse complement strand
GGAGAGCGCAAGAACGCCAGAGGGATTTCCCAGCGGCAAACCTGCGCAATCATTTCTTAAGCCGACTGTCCCTCTATCATGACATGCCGAAAAATGTCGCCCGATTTGAGCGCCTGATCTATTTGGCGCTGGCGATCTGCTTCGCCCGTGCCGTTGTTGCGACGCTGCGGGCATAAGCCCCCGGTGCCCTACCTTCTGGTGCGCGCGTTGGGTTACGCAGTAATCGCTGCGCTGGCATCGCTGGTCGCTCGGCAACGATCTTTTCGGGCGATGCGCCAACGTGGTTTGGCGTCGCGGCAACCGCGGCGGCCATTGATTTCCGCTTCGTCACTCTCGTAGTCGCGGCCCTTCCTATTTTCCTGGTTGTCGGCGCAATGGCCTGTGACTACCACTGCAATTGGCTCGCCCCGCTGAGCGTGATTGGCATGCCGTTGGCGCTTTCTCGCCGGACCAATCATAGGATGGGCTCGCCGCTCTCGCGACAGCCTTTGTAGGCTCGTCGTCGTGGCGTTGGCGATGCCGGTTGTCGACCTCGGTGCGTTTCCGCTGAGTGTCCTTCTGCCCCCCGCTCTTACCCGTGACCGCCGAAGGCGCCCTTATTCCCTTTGCCGCCGCATGGGCGCCGTGCATCCTTCGAGACGCGGTCCTTCGGACCGCTCCTCAGGATGAGAAGGTGATGGATGGGGCATCATCGGTCGATGCCGCTTCGGCATGTCGTCATGCTGAGGAGCGCCGCGTGCGGAAGGACGCACGTCGTCCATGGACCACGTCTACCGCGCCGCCCTCTGTGCATGCGCCAGGAGGAAGCTGTAATCGGCGGCGAGCGGCAGGGCGCCGGCGCTCGCGGCGGTGGCGCCGTCGGCATGGCAGCCGAGGCAGCTCACATTGGGCGATTGGCGGAAGGTCTCGAGCACCGGATTCATCAGCGTGCTCGTGCTGGGGGTGCCGATCGAGAGCGGCACGCCTTGCGGCAGGCGCTGACGCGGCTCCGGCTCGGGCGTCGGCAGGCCGGCCGCGAACTGCGGCCACTGCACGCCCAGAAGCTCGTAGAACTGCCAGGGCGAAGCCGGATCGTTGCTGCGGATCATGGCGCGGACGAAATCGTTGATCGCGCGCGCCGAAGGTGCCACGGGAAAGACCTGCTCGACCTGCGTGCTCTGCGGCGGCTTGGTGCGGGCATTGACCGCGCAATGCGCGCAAGAGGGATCGTAGAAGGAATAGGCCTGCGCCGGCTCTTCCGCGCCCGCCACGGGCGCGCTGTCAACCTGCAAAAAACTCGCCCAGAGCCCCTCCGTGAAGCCGGTGACGCGCTGGTTCAGATGCAGGCCAACCAGCCCTACGGTCGCGGTCGAGCCATCCTCGAGCATGGCCTCGACGGTATGGAAACGGCGCGGCGATTGCGCCAGCTCGACGGCGCTCAGCACCTTCCACGCCGCCTTGATCTCGATCGTGCCGACCGGGCCATAGGCCGCGCTCGGGCCGGCGGGCAGCACGATGCCGTCCCGGCGCGCGACGGCAAGCTGCGCCGCGGCATCGTAAAGCCGGTTGGCGACAATGTAGTTGAACTCGTCGCGGTTGATCAGCATCTCGTAATAGACCGGCTTGCCCGCGCGATCGACCAGCGTCTCGCCATCGGTCTGCTGGATGATCGAAAGCGGCCGCGGTCCGCCTCGCGAACGGTCGGGCACGCCCCAGGGCGCAGGCGGCGCGGCCGCCGGCCGGAACACCTCGTCATGGCGCTTGTAGGTTTCCCAGACGGTGACGCCGGGACCCCCGAAGCGGGCGCCGGGATCGGGCTCGCCCGGTGCCTTGGCCGGCCAGTTGAGATAGATGAAGCTCTGCCACGCCAGGCAGCCGAAGGCGTGATCGTTGGCCGACCCGCCGAGATCGGCGCGGATCACCGGCGCCAGCTCGATCCGCAGCTTGGAAAACCCCCCGCACAGCGTGTCGGCGTCCGGCGCCGCGCATGCCGTGCCGCACGCAGCAGCGCAGCTCAGCGCCAGCAGCAGAGCCGCAAGCCAACGGCGGCGCTGCTCAGCCATGCTTCTCATTCTCACCCCGTAGCATCGCGCGCGCCGCGGCGATGGCATCGAGCAGCACTTGCTGGTCGCCGACCTGATTGGCGAGCAGCAGCGCAAAGCGCAGGAGAAAGGCCTCGCTCTCTGCCTCGTCCAGCCCCTTTTGCGCCGCGATCAGCGCCTCGTAGAAGCCGTCGGCATCGGGAATGTTCGGATCGGTTCTCATCGCACGCACCCGAGGGCCTTGTCGATGGCGGCACGCACTGCCGGCGTGTCAGGCCGCGTCAACCGCGCCGCTAGATGCTGGTCCGGCCGGATGACCAGCACCTCGCCCGCGCCGGCGATGCGGTCGAGCGCATCGCCGCGCAGCACCGGCAGGCCGCCGACCCCCCCGTTGCAGGCGAAGCATCGCGCCAGCTCGGCGGGAAGCTTGGGGGCGGCGCTGCCGGGAAAGCACAGGACCAAAAAAAGCGCGCCGGCGCCGCGCAGCAGGTCGCTCAGCGCGCCCGGCCTGCCATCGGGCAGCGCGATCGCCAGGTTCGGCACGGCGGCGCCGCCGCTCGTGGTTAGCGAGGAGCCGGCATAGTCAAAAGGCACGGAGAGCCGGCCGGTATTCACCAGCGCGCGCGCGAAATCGTAGTGGCGGGCGAGGTCGAGCACGGCATCGCGCAAGCGGTGCTCGAAAGGCGAACGCGGCGCAAGGAAGCGGATGGTGCGGGTGGTAACGTGGATGTTGTGCGCGCCGGCGGCGCGGCGCTCCTCGTTGTAGCTGTCGAGGAGCGCCTCGGGCGCGGCGCCGGTCAGCACCGCGGCGAGCTTCCAGGCAATGTTCTCGGCGTCCTGCACACCGCTATTGCCGCCGCGCGCGCCGAAGGGGTTCATGACATGGGCCACGTCGCCGGCGAAGAAGACGCGGCCAAGGCGGAAATTCTCCATGAGCTGGGTGCGGTAGCCGTAAGGTCCGACCCAGACGATCTCCACCTCGACGGCGCCGAGATGCCGGCGCAGGCGATCCCGCACCGTCTCGGGATCGGCGATGCGCTGCGGGTCGGCATCGGCCCCCATCTGGTAGTCGAGGCGCCAGACGCCGTCGGCCATCGGATGCTGCCAGACGGCACGGCCGTCATTGAAAGCGGCCTTGGCCCAGGTCCAGCGCTCCGACGGCAGCGTCTTCGCAAAGCGCACATCGCTGATGCACCATCGATCCTCGCCCAGCTCGGCCGCCATCGGGGCGCCGAGCGCCTGGCGGATGCGGCTGGCGAGGCCGGAGGCATCGATCACCCATTGCGCCTCGAGCGTGTAGCTGCCCTCCGGCGTCTCGACAGCGAGCGCGGCGTGATCGGATTTGAGCGCGATGCCGGTAACGCGATTGCGCCAGCGCAAATCGGCCTCGGGCAGCTCCGCCAAGCGGTCGACGAGATACCATTCGACGTAGAACTGCTGGAGGTTGATGAAGGGCGGCTGCCGCGACAGCGAGCCCTGCGCCGCATCGAAGCTGTAGAGCACGTCGTCATCGGCCAGCACCTTGCCGACCGACCACGTAACGCCTTTGTCGGCAACGCGCCGATAGATGCCGAGGCGGTCGAAAATCTCGAGCGTCTTCTGCGCATAGACAATGCCGCGGCTCGAGGCGCCCCGCACGCCGACCGTGTCGTCCTCGTCGAGGAGGACGACGGGGAGGCCGCGGCCGGCGAGATCGCAGGCCGCAGTGAGCCCGGTGAGCCCGCCGCCCACCACCGCCACTTTGTGGCGCTTGCGCTTGCCTTCCAGCTCCGCCGGCCGGCTATAGGGAAAGACCGGCAGCCTATAGCCGCCTCCCATCGCCGACGCTTGCTCCGCCATCGCTCCCTCTTGCCCAAGTTTCCGCTGCATGACCGGTGGTGCGTTGCTTATGCAGCGGGACCCCAGCGCCATGGTGAGAGCCGCGTGGCTGCCGCGCAAGGCATCAGCCACTTGCCTTCTGCCGCTCCTGCTCGCGCAGGCGGAAGCGCTGGATCTTGCCGGTCTC
>JASHRZ010000551.1 GCA_030037055.1 Alphaproteobacteria bacterium | reverse complement strand
CCACGGAATGCCCGACCTGCCATACTGGGCTCGAGATGCATCAGGTTCGCGCGGCGAAGGTCCTCGGCAAGAGGACCAGGGTGAAGATCCTCTACTTCACCCAGCTCCTCGGCATGGCGCTTGGGCTCTCGGCGCGGCGGGTCGGGGTGCAGGAAAATATGTCCGACGCCTGCGACCTGTTTCGGGAAAAGGGACTCGGCCGATGACGGATCGAACGCTCGTCGCGCCACAGGCGGGCATCATGGAGCGAATCGAGGAGATCATCGCCGCTTCCGACAAAGTGCTGGCCGCGTCGGCACCCGCCATCGCCGGCGAGCTTCTTGCTTTCGGCGAGGCGATCCTTGAGCGCTGGCTCAAGGCCCGCGGCGCGGTGCCGACGCGGCAGCGGTGGGAAGGCTTCCGCCTCCTCGCGCTGCACCGGCAGGGTGCCAAGGGCGATCCCAGCTTCAACGCCTGCCGCGAGACGTGCCGCGAGCTCGTCTACCATCACAATGTCGTGTGCCTCGACCCCGGCCACGCCGATGCGGCGCACCGGGTTCGCCTCGCCGCCATGGTGGCGCGCCACCTCGCGCTTTTCATCGACGGCAAGCTCGAAGTGGCCGGGTTGGGCGAGTTCTGCTGCTCCTCGCGCCCGCTGCGCGCGCACGACGCCGTCGCAACTCTCCAGCAATAGGAGCAGGCAATGCCCACGGTGCGCGGCTGCAACCTTCCCGACGATCTACTCTATGACGTCGACAACAACATCTGGTATCGCGACAACGGCGACGGCACGGTGACCGTCGGCATGACCGCGGTCGCCGCGGCGATGGCGGGCCAGCTCGTCGCTTTCACGCCGAAAAAAGCCGGCCGCCCCGTCCAGGCGGGGAAGTCCTGCGCCACGATCGAGTCCGGCAAATGGGTCGGTCCGGCAAAGCTCGCCTTCGACGCCGAGGTGAAAGAGGCGAACGCGGCGCTGGCCGCCAATCCGAAGCTCGCCAACAGCGATCCTTACGGCGCGGGCTGGCTCGTAAAGGTGCAACCGGCCGACTGGGCCGCCGCCAAAACGGGGCTGGTGACGGGCACGGCGGTCGCCGGCCCCTACGAGAGCAAGATGGCCGCCGACGGCTTCGCCGGTTGCCAGTAACAGGGATGCCGAGGAGCAACAGGAGGCGCTGACATGCCGGAGGATATCAAACCGAACGCCAAGCGGATGTCGATGATCGTCACCAAAGGGACGCTTGACTGGGCCTATCCGCCGTTCATTCTGGCAACGACCGCGGCGGCGATGGGCCTCGAGGTGACGATGTTCTTCACCTTCTACGGCCTGACGCTGCTGAAGAAGAAGCTCGACCTCGAGATCTCAACCCTCGGCAATCCCGCGATGAAGATGCCGATGATGGGCATGCACATGGTCATGCCGAACTTGATCTCGACCGTCCCTGGCGCCGACGCCGTGGCCACCGCGATGATGAAGAACCTGATCAAGCGAAAGGGCGTCGCTTCGATCGAGGAGCTTCGCCAAGCCGCCATCGAGGCCGAGGTCAAGATGATCGCCTGCCAAATGACCATGGATCTCTTCGAATACACCATGGACGACATGATCGAGGGGCCCGTCCTCGGCGGCGCGGCGACCTATATCGAGACGGCGACGAAATCGGAGATCAACCTCTTCATCTGAGCGCGACGGGCTTCGGCCCGTCGCGCAAGCGAAGGAAACCATATGGCCAACCAGGTTCTCGACGTGAAGGGCTTGAACTGCCCGCTGCCGATCCTGCGCGCGAAGAAGGCGCTCAAGGACATGCCGGCCGGCGCGACGTTACAGGTGCTCGCCACCGATCCCGGCGCGGTCAAGGATTTCGAGGCCTTCTGCCGCACCACCGGCAACGAACTTCTGGAATCGACGGTGGACGGCAAGGTCTACAGCTTCGTCATCCGGCGTACGGCGTGAACGGCGCGGAATCCTAGGAGATCCCGATGTCCGGCAATCCTCTGTACATCCTTCTCTGCTCGGGCGAGCACGAGAAGCTGCAGATGGCGGCGATGATGGCGTCGGTCGGCGCGGTGTCCGAGCGACCCGTCGAGGTCTTTGTCAGCATGAACGCGATCCTCGCCTTCGCCAAGGACGCGCCGCCCGAGGGCCGATACCGCGGCGGCGCGTTCTCGCATTTGCTCAAGGAAAAGCATGCGCCGGATGTGCTCACGCTGTTTCGTCAGGGGCGCCAGCTCGGCGATCTCAAGATGTGGGCGTGCTCGATGGCGCTCGACGTGTGTGGCTGGGAGATGAGCGGCCTGGTCGACGAGCTCTTCGATGGCGCGCTGGGGCTAACCAAGTTTCTGTCGGACGCCGAAGGCGGCCAGCTCGTCACTCTCTAGCGGTGGAAGGAGGAGCCGGGATGGCCGAAAGACACAAAGTCGATGCCCGCGGCGCCTTTTGCCCGGGGCCGCTGATGGAGCTGATCGCTACGCTGCGGCATGCCCAGATCGGCGACGAGATCGAGGTCTGGTCCACCGACAAGGGCTCCGCCAAGGACATCCCGGAATGGGTCAAGAAAGTGCGGCACGAGCTGGTGGCGGTAAACGAGGGTAGCGGATACTGGCGCATCATCGTACGCAAGGCGAAATGACGGGCAACATGCGGCCGAGCCGCTGCAGGCTGCCGCAGCGGGCCGCTGCACCAGGGAGGGAGAAGCAGCAATGGCAAAGAAGATCCTGATCGTCGGCGGCGGGCTTGCCGGAACGATTGTCGCAAACGGCCTCTGCCGCCAGCTTCGCGACGAGCTCGGCTCGGGGAGCGTCACGATCACTATGATCGGCGCGTCGCAGACGCATATGTATCAGCCCGGGCTGCTCTACGTGCCGTTCGGCCGCATCCGCGAATCCGAGCTCTTCCGGGACCAGCGCAAGGTCCTGGACCGCCAGGTTCCCTATATCGTCGACCCGGCCAGGCGCATCGATGTCGACAAGAGGATGGTGGTCACTGAATCCGGCAAGAGCCACGCCTACGATTTCCTGGTGATCGCCACGGGCTCGCGCATACGCCCCGACACCGTCCCGGGCATGACGGAGGGCGCGCACTGGTTTTACGACCTCGAGGGTGCCCGCAAGATGCGCGACGCGCTCGAGCAATTCCAGGGCGGCCGAATCGTCGTCAATGTCAACGCGCCGCACAAATGCCCGGTGGCGCCGATCGAGATCACCCTCATGCTGCGCGACCACCTCGCCGCCAGAGGGATCCTCGACAGGAGCGAGATCACCTACACCTATCCGATCGGCCGGCTGCACGGTCTCGAGCCGGTGGCGCAGTGGATGGTGCCCGAGTTCGAGCGCTGCGGCATCAAGTCCGAAATCTTCTTCAACACCAAGTCGGTCGACCCGAAGGCCAAGACGATCACCTCCGAGGAGGGGACGACGCTGCAATACGATCTGCTCGTCACCATCCCGCCGCATACCGGACAGCAGGTGATCACGGATTCCGAACTGGGCATGGGCGGGTGGGTGCCGACGGAGCGGAACACGCTCCTCCGCGAAGGATCGAGCAACATCTTCGTCGTCGGCGACACCACCAACCTGCCGATCTCGAAGGCGGGGTCGACGGCGCATTTCGAAGCCGACACCATCGTCGACAACCTGTCGTCGCTGATCAAGGAGGATCGGTGGGCGCGACACTACGACGGCAAGGTATTCTGCTTCGTCGAGACCGGGCTCAACACCGGAACCTATGTCTGGTTCAATTACCTGACGCCGCCCAATCCGGGCCCGCCGTCTCAGATGATCCATTGGTTCAAGCTGGCCTACAACCGGCTCTATTGGCTTTCCGCCCGAGGCCTGCTGTGAGGAGGCGGCGATGAGCGACGCACGGCTTTCCAATCAGCCGGTCAGCGAGGTCGAGCGCTTGGCGCAGGCGGCGCGCGAGGCGCTGACCGATTCCATGGTCGAACGGCTCGCCGTGACCGGCGCCAATGCCCTGCAGCTGGCCGATCGCCTGAACGACGAGCGGACGAGCGAGGCGGTGCATGTGATGATCGACCGCCTCACCGAGCTTCACAAGGTAGGCGCGCTCGACACGCTGTTCGACACGGTCATGCTGCTCCACGCAGCGCGCAACGCATCGACCGACAACATCGTCGAGCGCTTGTTCACCTTCGTCGAGCAGATGATCACGACCGTCGGCAACGAAGCGATGGGGACGCTTGCCGACAACACGCGCCAAGCCCTGGAGGAGGCCGCGGAGGAAACGGCGCGGATAACGCCAAAGGGTGGAATTTTCGCGACGCTGTCGCTGCTCGCGCGACCGGAGGCGCAACAGACTCTAACGTTCCTGCTCCGCTTCGGCGAGAAATTGCAGCGACGGACCATCGGCAGGTAGCGTCTGCAGGTCTCGCGGGCGGCTTGCCGGCCGGCCTGCGAGGCGACGTGGAAGGTTTGAGGTTGTGAGCGATAATGCTTGAATTTATGCGGGCCGGTCGAGCGGATCGGCCAGTAATTGGCGATCGTCTGACTCGCCTGGATGCTCAGCCGCGCGCGCTTCAATCCCGAGAGTTCCTCGAGCGCGCGCTCGGCATCGTCTGCGTGCCTCAGCACGGCCCTCGCCTGCGCGAGAAGCATCCCGCCGGCCTCCCTGCTGTCTTGGAAGGCCGCGGCAACGACCGGGGCGATCTCGTGGATGGATGCGCCGGCCCAGAGGCCCAAGGCGCGCGGATCCAGATGAAGCACGCCGGAAAGCGCGGGGCACAGCAGCATGGCGAGCGAGCCGAATACGGTGACGCAGGCCACGGCGTAAGCGACGTCCTCGTCGGAGCCCTCGCTCACGGTGTTTGCGGCGATCACCGCCGAGGCGCCGCAGATCAAAGTGCCCGCGGCGATTAGCCGGCTGAGCTTGGCATCGACGCCGACGCGTTGGCCGAGCCTAAACCCGAACGTCGCCGCAAGGCTCGCCACGACCACGCCGAGGCCGGTGCCGCCGACCGCCATCACCTGCTCGACCGTCAGTTGAAACCCGAGCATCATGATCGCAAAGCAGAAAATGCGGCGCAGCGCGAATTTGACCTCCGCTCGGCACTGGGCAGGGGTGCCAAGACCGTTGTGGAGCGCCATCCCCAAGGTGATCGACAGAATGAACGGGCTTAAAGCCGCCATGTATGGCAGCCGATTGAGGGCCAATCCGACGCCGGCGACGGTCAGAGCAAGGCACGACCTCCCTGGCGCGCTCCGCGGCGGCGGCAAGCCCGGAGGGTCGGCTGAGCGTGCCATGCGGCCGGCGCGGCGGGGCTATCGCACCG
>JASHRZ010000550.1 GCA_030037055.1 Alphaproteobacteria bacterium | reverse complement strand
GCCAGCAGCAGCGCGGCACCACCGACGCGGCGGCCATACACCGTGAGCGCACGCCGTCCGCCAGCGGCATAGGCCGCCACCGCGCCCAGCAATTGGCGCAGCTGCTCCGCGCTGGCGGCATCGAACGGGCAATAGGCGCCCCCCGAGAGCTTGGCGATCTGGCGGAAGGCGAGAGCGGCGGTCCGGTCGCCGCCCTCATGGAAGATGAAGGCCGGGACGCCCAGCAGGCCGAGCTCGCCGGCTAGGCGACTAAGCTCGTCGACCTTCTCCTCCATGGCATCGCCAACGAAGACCAGCGCGTTCACTTTCTCGGCGCGCGCCTCCTTGAGCGCGTGGGTGAGGACGCGGGCGATCTGGGTCTCGCCGCCCACGCAGGACACGCCGCGCATTGCGCGGTGGAGAGCGGCGGCCGTGCCGAGCCAGCGGCTTGCCTTGCATTCATCGAAGCCGCGGTAAAAGACAAGCTGCACGTCGAGCCCGCCCAGCGCCGCCGCGGTCTCGAACATCTCGCCTTGCAGCCGGCAGGCACGGTCCCAGGTCGCCTCGCGACTCGCCGTGGCGTCGAGCGCGAAGATCAGCCGGCCGCGCCCCGTCGCCGGCCGCACCGCCGGCATGGCTTGCACCTGACGCAGAAAGGCCTCGACCGCCGCCGATTTGCGGTCGGCCGGGAGCTTATCCTTGCGCTCGTCGTCTCCAGCCATGATCCAATTATATGGGGTGCCGGCGGGTTCCGCTGCCGGCAATGATCCGGCAACCATCCTGACCTAGGCTGCGCTACTTCAACCCTGCGAGGCCATGCCCATGCTCATTGCGACCACGGAACGGATTGCCGGCCATGAGGTGACGGAGACGCTCGGCGAAGTCTTTGGCATCGCCGTCAGGAGCCGCGGCCTCCTGGGCAACCTCCTTGCCGGCCTCAAGACCATCATCGGAGGCGAGATTCATCAATACACCGAAATGCTCCAGACCGCGCGCCAGCACGCCGTCGACCGCATGGTTGCCGAAGCGGCGCAGCGCGGCGGCGAGGCGGTGGTGATGATGCGTTTCGATTCCGGCGAGATCGCCCAGGGTATCACCGAGATCGTGGCCTATGGGACGGCAGTGAGGCTGAAGCGCCTGGCTTAGGGCGCGGTGTCCCGCACCCAGACCGGGCCCCAGAGGTTGAGCGCCTTGCCGTCGGCGGGCCAGCGCCGGCCGGGCTTACCCTTGGGTAGTGTCTCAAGCTCGGCAGAGATCTCGATGTTGTTGCCGTCGGGGTCCTTGATCATGAAGAAGAGATTGTTGCCGGCGCCGTGCCGGCCAGGCCCCCACCAGATGCCGATATCGAGGGTCGCAAAATGATCGGCCCAGCGCCGGACGTCGTCCCAGCCCGGCACCTCGAGCGCGAAATGATCGCTCGCAGAGCTAGGGGCGCGAAAGATCGCGAAGCTGTGATGTTCGAAGTTGCCCCGCAGGAAGCAGACATTGACCTCGCCGAGCCTGCCCTTGCCGTCATCGACATGCACGGTGTCGGAGATCAGGAAACCCAGGACATCGCGATAATATGCCATCATCTCGGGGAAGCGCCGGGATGCCACGACCACATGCTGCAGCCGCGCGGGGAAATCGACGGCGGTGCCGGACGCGAGGCGCGCCGCACTTGCGCCGCGCACACCGAACACGGCCAGCCGGCCGTCGGGATCTCTGACTGAAAAGCCACCTTGGGCGAAGAGCGGCGTCGGCGAGGGCAGCGGCGCGCCGCCCTGTGCAATGACGAAACGGCGATAGCGCTCAAGCTGAGCGTCGTCCTCAAGCGCAAATGCGCTCCAGGGATGACCGCGCGCCTCACCGCCGCCGATCACCAGCCGGCGCTGCCGCCCCTCTGCGAGATAAGCGTCGCCGCCGAGCGGCGAGACGCTCATGCCCAAGGCGCCTGCATAGAATTCGGCCAGAGCTTGCGGTGCCGGCGAGTCGATGCGGAGATGGTCGAGATCGGCGGGCCAGAGAGGCGAAACTTCGAGCATGATCGTGAGCCTCAGGCCGCGCGCAACCAAACCGCGGTGTCGTGGAACACGGCGCCGCCGTTAGGCAAGCCGGGATCGGCGCTGATCAGCGCGTTGATGCCGATGCCCTCCTCGAAGGCGTGGTTGGGCCATATGCCCTCGACGACGAGGACGCCGCGCTGCAGCCCATCGAAAGCGCGGGCCTGGAGCACGACCGTGCCGCGGCAGTTGCCGAGCCGGACGCGCGCGCCGTCGCCGAGACCGAGCCCGGCGAGGTCATCGGGATGGACGCGCACCATCGGCCGCCCTTCGCGGCCGAGGCTCGAGGGCAGGTTGTTGAAGCTGGTGTTGAGGAAGGAGCGCGCTGGCGGCGCCACCATGCGGAAGGGGTGCTCGCCATCCGTCCGGTCGATCACCGCAACATGATCGGGCAACGCCGGCAGCGCCTCGTGGTTGGGGCCGATCGCCGCCCAATTGGCCTCGAAATGAAAGCGCTTGTCGGAATGGCCGAAACCGTCGAGGAAATGCGCAGTGGCGAAGGGTAGCGCCAGATCGTGGCCGCCCGTCTCATGGATGGTCGCGGCGTCGGGCAGGCCCGATGCAGCAAGCGTGCGGTCGATGATTTCCCATTCCGTCATGTGGAAGCCGGGATGCTCGGCGCCAAGCCGTTTTGCCAACGCGCAGATGACGAAATGATTGGACCGCGCCTCGGCGAATGGCTCGATTACCTTGCGCGCCACCTGCAAGAAGGTGTGGGCACCGGCGGTATAGATGTCGTCATGCTCGAGCATGGTGGTCGCCGGCAATACGATATCCGCCATCGCCGCGGTCTCCGTCATGAACTGCTCGTGCACGCAGGTGAAGAGATCGTCGCGTGAAAAGCCGCGGCGGACCGCGTGGGAGTCGGGCGAGACCACCATCGGGTTGGTGTTCTGAACGAGGAGCGCCGTCACCGGCGGCCCATCGCCAAGATCGCGCGGATCGCCGGTGAGGATCGGGCCGATCCGCGACTGATCGAGGATGCGCGTCTTCTGATCGACCGCATCCAGACCCTCGATCAGGGTGCGATCGAGCTTGTAGAGGCCGCCGCCATTGGCATAGAGCGCGCCGCCACCTTCATACCGCCAGGCGCCGGTGACCGCTGGCAGGCAGCTTGCCGCGAAGAGCTGCGCCGCGCCGTTGCGCGTGCGCGAGAAGCCATAGCCGATTCGCAGATAGCTGCGCTTGGTGCGGCCGTAAAGCCGCGCGAAATCGACGATCGCCGCCTCGGTGAGCCCGGTGATCGACGCCGCCCAGTCGGGATCGCGCGACCGCAGATGCGCCTCGAGCTTGTCGGCACCGACGGTATATGCCGAGAGATAGGCGCGGTCGGCATATCCCTCCTTGAACAGCACATGCAACACCGCGCAGGCCAGCGCGCCGTCGGTCCCGGGGCGCGGCGCGAGATGGATGTCGGCCACTTCCGCGGTCGGCGTCCGATAGGGATCGATGACGACGAAAGGCGCGCCTCGCTCTTTGCGTGCGCGAGT
>JASHRZ010000549.1 GCA_030037055.1 Alphaproteobacteria bacterium | reverse complement strand
GATCTATCCCGAAGGCGTGTGGGACCACTATCGCAGCACGGGCGAGATCGACGAGATCCTTCAGCGTCATCTCGTCGAGGACGGCCGCGTCGAGCGGCTGATGCTGCATCCGGACCAGAAGAGTCCGGGAGAATAGAGACGATCGTCCGTTAATGGGATGGTCCGGCCGCGCTCTTCCTCTCGGAGTAATCTGAGGGCGAGGAGTTCAACCGAAGGAATGCCGTCATGCCTTGCAATACCGACGCTGCTGTTGCCGCGATGGGCATCGATATTGGCAAGAACGCGTTCCACGTTGTCGGCCTCGACCGTCGAGGCGCGATCATCTTGCGTCAGCGATGGACATGCGGCCAGATCGAAGCACGGTGGCGAACATCCCCCCGGTGTCTGATATCGGCATGGAAGCCTGTGTCGGCTCTCATCACCTGAGCCGCAAGCTGCAGTCGTTTGGCCACGACGCCAGGCTCCTGCCCGCGAAGGATGTCGACCGTATTCCAAAGGGCAAAAGAACGACTTCCGCGACGCTGAAGCGATCGCTGAAGCGGTGCAGGGCCCGACCATGAAATGTGTCGCGACCAAAACGACCGACCAGCTCGACCTGCAGGCACTGCATCGGGTGCGCGAACGCTTGGCGAGCCAACGCGCCGGCATCATCAACCAGATCCGCGCCTTCCTGCTCGAGCGTGGCATCGCGGTCCGCCAGGGTCGTCGCTTCTTGCTTGCTAAGCGCACTGATGTGCTGTCGCCTCGGATGGTGCACGTGATCGAGGATCTGGCCGGGGACTGGCACCGGCTCGACGATCGGATCGACGGCCTCTCCGATGAGATCGAGGCGTTGGCCCAGCAAGATCCGGGATGCAAGCGGCTGATGACGGCGTCGGACCGATCATCTCGAGCGCGATGGTCGCGGCGATCGCCAATGGCGCAGCGTTCTCCGAAGGGCGCGACTTCGGTGCTTGCCTCGGATTGGTGCCCAGACGGCTCTCGACCGAGATCGTACGATCCTGGGCAAGATCTCAAGCAGGGCAATCGCTACTTGGGCGTTCTGTTTGTGCAGGCCGCCTGGGTGGTGCTGATCCGCTCGAAGTCGTGGGAGCACTACGGTCTCAAGCAATCGATTGAGGCCGCGAGGAAGCGGCTGCATAGCAACGTGCTTGCGATCGCGCTCGCCAACAAGCTGGCGCGGATCGCCTGGGGTTCTCAGCAAGGATCGTGACTTTACCCGCGTAAGGAGCGACGCGGAGCCTCGGCCCGCTTAATTGTTGGCGCCCTGCTCGAGCCCATCAAGGCTGGGCGACAACGGAGCATGGAGTAGGCGGAGGAATGACGGCCAGCCTTGACGGCCCCTGCGCGCGGCGAAGGAACGGCTACGGCGCCAACAAAGGAACTGTCGAGGAAAGGACGAGACTCATGATGTAGCTTTAACCCGCCCGGTCTGCGAGAGGATGAAGCGATATGGAGGATCGGTCTTCCCAGCATGCGCAAGCACTGGTGACTCTATCTTTGAGGCCTATCCGTTAATGAGATCGCACGTGCGCTGATATCCATGATGGCCCGGAGCGACATGCCGCTCCAATGAGAGGCCGGATACATCACTGCAAGACCAGCATCCACCGGATCAAAACCTCTTGCAACGCGCAGCCGGACCATAGATCGTGTCAGGCGCCGGACGCGCCGAAGCGGGCGCCTCTGGCGCTGCGGATCACCGCACTGAGAAACGTGAAGACGATCTCGACGCTATAGCCGGCGAGAAACGCCGCCGCCAAGGGCAATAGCAGCAGGCCCTTGGTGAAATCACTGAACAACCCGATTACCGAACCGGTAAGCGCGGCGAGCATGAGCCGCATATATCGGCGCGCGCCGCGGCGGTCGTCTGCGTCGTGGAGGCGGCGATCTCTTCGGAAAGCGCGCGCAGGCCGAAGGCGGTCGCACCGAGCAGCGCATTAGGCAGAGGGAGGATGTAGCCACCGATCACGCCGTAGAAGATGCGGATTCGCGAACCTTGGTTGTCGTCGCCGCCAACACGTAGAAGTGGCTGTATATGTCGGTGAGATTGGCGATGTCGTCGATCTCTTTGTCGATTTCGTCGCAGTTGGCGCTGCGACCCCACCAGCAATAAATGTCGTTGAGCCAGACAAGGTGATAGGAGATGAATTGTGGCGCTCTGAACAACGCCCAGTCGTTTGCCGTCCAAGCCGTGGCTGCGTCGCTTGAGCGACTTGAGCCAGCGCCATCGCATTGTCGAAGACGCAGCGGCGGCGAGGGTATTGTCCGCCGGGGCGGCGGGAGCAGCGGGACGCGGGAGGGGCTGTGGCGGCGGGCTGTAGCCGAGCGTCGGGCCTTGTATCATCGTTCAGACGCTGGCGACGGCGCCGTCGATGTCGTTGGAGATCGCCGAAGGGGCGAAGGAAAGAATCGACGCCGGCATGATCAACACGAGCAGAGAGGGCGTAATAAAAGTGACGGGCCGTGACCGCGGCGGGGTGGATGCTGTCGATGGTCGCCGGCCGGGTTGCTGCCGCGAGCGCGTTGACTGTGCGCCAGAAGGCGGCGCTCGTCGCGGCGATAAGCACGCCCGTTTCGCCGCGCGCCACTATTATCCGGGGAAACATAATGATGTGCAGTATCTGAGCGGGTGGGCGCTGGGCGAACGCACACTGGCATTGACAAGCGCGCGGCGCCGCGCGAGGGAGCGCTGCCGTGACCACCATCTTCGCTCTTGCCACCGCGCCCGGGCGCGCCGGCATTGCCGTGCTGCGGCTTTCTGGGCCGCAATCGCGTGCCGCGCTGCAAGCGGTGGCGGGCACCGTACCGCCGCCGCGCCGCGCGGTGCGTGCGCGGTTTCGCGACCCCGTCAGCGGCGATGCAATTGATGACGGGCTGGCGCTGTTCTTTCCGGGCCCGCGCAGCGTCACCGGCGAGGATGCGGCGGAGCTCCATATCCATGGCAGCCGGGCGGTGGTGGCAGCACTGCTCGAGGCGCTGGGCCGCTTGCCTGGCCTGCGGCTTGCCGCGCCCGGCGAGTTCACCCGGCGTGCCTTCGAGCACGGCAAGCTCGACCTCACTGCCGCCGAAGGCCTCGCCGATCTCGTCGCCGCGGAGACCGCGGCGCAACGCCGGCAAGCGCTGCGCCAGCTCGCGGGTGAGCTCGGCCAGGTCTATGAGGGCTGGCGCGAGCGGCTGCTGCGCTCGCTCGCTCATGTCGAGGCGGAGATCGATTTTCCCGAAGAAGGCCTGCCGGAGGAATTGTGGCAGGGGGTCCGCGCCGCGGCCGGGCAATTACGCGACGAGATCGCGCGCCACCTCGCCGACGGCCATCGCGGCGAGCGGCTGCGCGACGGCGTGGCGGTGGCGATCCTAGGCCCGCCGAACGCCGGCAAGTCGAGCCTGATGAACGCACTGGCGCGGCGCGAGGTAGCGATTACCGCGGCGAGCGCCGGCACCACGCGCGACGTCATTGAAGTGGCGCTCGATCTCGGAGGATATCCGGTGTTGCTCGCCGACACCGCAGGGCTGCGCGCCTCGGGCGATGAGGTGGAGGCGGAGGGGGTGCGCCGCGCCCGCGCCCACGGCGCGGCAGCCGATCTCCGCTTGATCGTGCTCGACGCCACCCGGCCGGAAGAGGCGGCGGCGGTGGCCGGCTTGGTGGACGAGACGGCGCTCGTCGTCGCAAACAAGATCGATCTGGCGCCGGCGTCGGCGGCAGCCTGGGCGGACGCGCTCGGCGCAGGGCCGGCGCTTCGTCTCTCGGTACGGACGGGCGAAGGCATGGCGACGCTGCTGGCGCGACTCGGGGCGGAGGTAGCGCGGCGGTTCGACCCCGGCGGCGCCCCACTCATCACCCGTGCGCGCCACCGCGAGGCGCTCGAGGAGGCCGTCGACGCCTTGGACCGGTTCGCCGCGGCGGCGCCGCCTGAGCTTGCCGCCGAGGATCTGCGCGCCGCCGCGCAGGCGCTCGGCCGCATCACCGGCCGGGTCGATGTCGAGGCACTGCTCGACATCATTTTCCGCGACTTTTGCCTTGGAAAGTAATGGTCCCCCCCCTGCCGGCGCCCTGCGAACAGGCTGGGCAGCGGTTACACGACTAATCGAGATGTTGTCAAAGTATTCTGCAGTATTAAATCTAGCATCGAGGCGTGGCGATTTAGGCATATGAGGTACAGGCCCTCGTCGCCAGCGCGGGCACGAGGCCACGATTTAATTGCTACTCGGCCTACATATTGGAAGCATCAAGGAAAAGAAAGAAAATCCCAAATCTTTAGCATCGTATTCTGTAGATTTATATCAAGAACCCATCTGGCAGCTCTGGGTGACCGAGACCGAGCGCCTATCAAAAAATACGGATGTTAGAGCCCTCAGATTTGGGTTAGTACACAGTTTTAGGTTGCTTGGCGACTAAAATCAGGGCCAGGACGCCGAAAACACCGCCAAGAGCTTCGAATCCGGCGCCCAAAAGGTAGAGTGGGACATAACTGTGCAGGAGATCATATAGAATGGCCATGGCATAGGCGCCGAATGCCTGAGACGAGCCGAAGACCAGAGTGGCGAAGCCCCAGGCGCGGGTCTGGAGGCCTGGAGGCGCCAGGGCAACGATCCGCGCTGCGCAAAGCGCAGCAATGCCCGGAGTAAGGGCGCCGACGAGTAGCGAAGAAAGCGACAGGAAGGGCAGTGCGGTGATGACCCCCGGTAGCCCCACAGCTAGGCTTTTGATGGCAAAAGCCAGGACTAGAGCGCGGCCGAGGCCGAGGCTGTCGCCAATGCGCCCGGCCAAGGCAGGGCCGAAGACTGCACCTAACCCTAGCAGCAACCATTGCGCCGCCCCGGTA
>JASHRZ010000548.1 GCA_030037055.1 Alphaproteobacteria bacterium | reverse complement strand
GAGCTGCTGGCCAAGGCCGAGCGGCCGGTGATCATCGCCGGCGACGCGGTGGCGCAGCGCCGCGCGCATGGCGAGCTGGCGGCGCTCGCCGATGCCATCGGCGCGCCGGTCTATGCCGAGGGCGTCGCCAACACCGCTTCCTTCCCCTCCTCCCATCCGCTGTTCCGCGGCGCCATGGTGCGGTTGGCGCCGGCGATCCGCGGCGCGCTGGAGCAGCACGACGTCCTGCTGTCGGTCGGCGGCGACCTCTTCACCCTGTCGCTGCCCTCGCCAGTCGACCCGATCCCGCCGGATCTCGCCATTATCCATCTCGATATCGATGCCTGGGAGATCGGCAAGAACTACCCGGTGCAAGCCGCCATTCTCGGCGATCCCAAGGCGATCCTGCCGGAATTGGCCCGGGCGCTCGCCGAGCGCATGAGCGCCGAGCAGCGGGCGCGGGCGCAAACGCGCGGCGCGGCGATGTGCCGCACCATCGCCGGCGAGCGTGATGCCCTGGTCGCTAAGGCGCGCGCCGAGGCGGGGAAAACGCCGATCCGGCCGCTCGCCTTGCTGCAGGCGCTGGGCGCGGCGCTGCCCAAGGAGGCGGTGGTGGTCGAGGAGGCGATCTCGTCCTCGCCGGGGATGCGCCTGCTGGTACGCGCCGACGACCCGCAAAGCTTCTTCGGATTGCGCGGCGGCGGCATCGGCTGGGGGCTGCCGGCGGCCATCGGCGTGAAGCTGGCGCTGCCCGACCGGCCCGTGGTGGCGCTGATCGGCGACGGCAGTGCGATGTATACCTGCCAGGCGCTGTGGACCGCGGCGCATGACCGGGTAGGCGTCGTCTTCGTCATTCTCAACAACCGTTCCTACCGCATCCTCAAGCAGCGCACCAACGCGATGAAGGGCTTCGCGGCGCAGACCGACCGCTATATCGGTATGGACATTACGGACCCGCCGGTCGATTATGTCGGCCTCGCGCGCGCGCTCGGGGTCAAGGGCGCGCGCAGCCAGGCGCTGGACGAAGCGGTCGAGCTGGTGCGCTCGGCGCTCGCCGAAGGCGGCCCGTCGCTCATCGAGATCGAGCTCGACCGGAGCTATACGCCGGTCTGAGCGGATCGAAAACGCGGAGCGTCAATGAACCTGTCGACGGGCGGCGGCCACTCCGGTATTCTGTTGGATGTCCAACACGCCTTGATCGCAAGCCGGAATCAGCAGCCGGGGAAAGGCTGCAAGGGGAGACGCGGAATGACAGAGAAGATCATGCTGGCGGGGGTGCTTGCCGCCGCGGTGATGGCGCTGACCGCCGGCACGCCGGCGCAGGCGCAGCTTAAGCACTATGATTCCAACAATGAGAGCTTCTGGAAGAATCCGCCACCGGACTGGTTCCTCGGCGATGAGACCGAGCAGCAGAAGGGGCTCGCCCCGCAGCCGAATCCACCGACGCCCGCGACGCCGGCGCAGCTCGAGGCCAATCTGAAGAAGATCAAGCTGCTGCCCGGCTTCAAGATCGGCGTCTTCGCCGCCAACGTGCCCGAGGCGCGGCAGATGGCCTGGGGTGACAAGGGCACCTTGTTCGTCGGCTCCTGGTTCGATGCCGGCAACGTCTATGCCATCGTCGACGAGGGCGGCAAGAAGGTGGTGAAGACCATCCTGTCGAAATTGACGGTGCCGACGGGGATCGCCTTTTACAACGGCGCGCTCTACGTCGCCGACGTCAACAAGATCTACAAATACGACAACGCCGAGGCCAACCTCGACAAGATGCCGGCGCCCAAGATCGTCTATGACGACCTGCCGCCCTACATCCCGCATGGCTGGAAGTACCTCGCCGTGGACAAGCAGGGCATGCTCTACGTGCCCATCGGCCCGCCCTGCAACGAGTGCATGGCGCCGACCAGCACGATGCAGATCCGGCGCGTCAATCCCAACAACGGCACGGCCGAGATCATTGCGCTCGGCGTGCGCAACAGCGTCGGCGGCGATGTCGATCCGCGCTCCGGCGACTACTGGTTCTCGGAAAACGCCCGCGACTGGATCAGCGACGACCTGCCGAGCGACAAGCTCAACCACGTGACGCGGCTGGGGCAGCATTTCGGCTATCCCTATTGCCATCAAGGCGACCTGCCGGATCCCACCTACGCCATGGGCCACAAATGCTCGGAGTTCACGCCGCCGGTCCTCAAGCTCGGCCCGCATATGGCCCCGCTCGGCATGAAATTTTATACCGGCAGCCAGTTCCCGGCGGAGTTCAAGGACGCGATCCTGCTGGCCGAACACGGCTCGTGGAATCGGCACAAATACAATGGCGGCCGCATCGTCGCGATCAGCGTCGATCCCGCTGGCAAGCACGTCAAGCAGCAGGTGCTTGCTACCGGCTGGATCGAAGGCGACCGCACCTTCCTGGGCCGGCCGAACGACGTGATCATCGCGCCCGACGGCTCGATCCTGGTCGCCGACGACTGGGCCGGCGCGATCTATCGCATCAGCTACGCGAAGTAGGCTCGAAAACGCCCCGCCCCCCCCCGGGGGCGGGGCGTCGCGTCTCCGGACATCAGGATGAAGCGTCGATTATCGCTTTGCGCCTTCGTCGTGGCGGCGATAGCGGGCGCCCTGCCGGCGCGCGCCGAGGACGACGCGGCGATCAAGACCAAGCTCGAGCCGTGCTTCGCCTGCCACGGCGAGAACGGCATCTCCGAAATCGACGGCGTCCCCTCGATCGCCGCTGAGCCCGATATTTTCCTCGAATGGCAATTGGTGTTCTTCCGCACCGGCCGGGTCAAAAGCGAGATCATGGGGCCGCTTGCGGCCGATCTTAGCGACGACGACATCCGTGCCATGGGCGCCTATCTTGCGGCCCTTCCGCCGATCAACACGCCGCCGCCGCCCGACGACGCGCCGGCGATGACGGCGGTGGGCGCCAAGCTCGCCGCTTCGCGCAATTGCGGCAATTGCCACGGCGAGGGCTTCCACGGCCAGCAGGGCGCGGCGCGGATCGCCGGCCAGCGCGAGGAAGTGATCATGAAGGCGCTGCACGATTACAAATCCGGGGCGCGCTTCGGCACCGGCATCGCCGCCATGCCGGAGGTCGTCGGTCAGCTCAACGACGAGCAGATAGAAGCGCTGGCGCACTTCTTGTCGCGGCAGAGATAGGGCCGGCTCGCGACAGCCGGCGAAAGCCCGCCCGGTGCGGCTCCCGCGTTGCAAAAGCGACCGCTGACGCCGCCGCCGCGGGACAAGCCGCCTCGCGGGCTTGCCTAGCGCTTGCCCGCCGGCAGCCGGTTGAACGGCACGTCCTTGTCGGCGCGGAGATCGGCGGGCAATCCCAGCACGCGCTCGGCGATGATGTTGCGCAGGATCTCGTCGCTACCGCCCGCGATGCGCAGCGCTGGCGAATAGAGCAGCGCCTGCTGGAAGAGCGCTTGCGCCGGCATCGCTTCCGGGTCGGTCATGATACCCGCCATCTCCAGAAGGTCCATGCCGAAGGCGGCGATCTCCTGCAGCTTGGAGGCGCTGACGAGCTTGCCGATCGAGGCCTCGGGTCCCGGCGTCTCGCCGCGCGACAGCCGTGTCATGGTGCGGAACTTGGTGTATTTGAGCCCTTGCGTCTTGACGTACCATTGCGCGAGCTGATCGCGTACCGCCGCGTTCCGGATCGCCGGCCCGTCCTCGAGCTCGAGCCCGCGCGCGAGCTCGAAGACCTCGCGGAAATTGGGGCCGGGCGCCTCGCCCACCGCCAGGCGCTCGTTCATCAAGGTGGTAAGCGCCACCTGCCAGCCGGCGCCCACCGCGCCGAGGCGCTGGCTGTCGGGGATGCGCACATCGGTGAAGAACACCTCGTTGAAATGCGAGTGCCCGGAGATCTGCTTGATCGGGCGGATGTCGATGCCAGGCGAGTCCATGGCGAGGAAGAAGAAGGTGAGGCCCTTGTGCTTGGGCACAGTGGGGTCGCTGCGCGCGACGAGAATGCCGTAATCGCTGTAATGCGCGCCCGAGGTCCAGATCTTTTGGCCGTTGATGATCCACTCCTCGCCAGATTTCTCGGCGCGGGTCCGCAGGCCAGCGAGATCGGAGCCGCCGGCGGGCTCGGAGAAGAGCTGGCACCAGATCTCCTTGCCTTCGAGCGCCGGCGGCGCAAAGCGCCGGCGCTGCTCCGCCGTGCCCCAGGTGCACAGCGTCGGAATGCACATGCCGAGGCCGATCTCGAAGAAGCCGCGCGGCACGGCGTAATGCGCCTCCTCCTGATTGTATATCACCTGCTCGATCGCGCTGCCGCCGCGCCCGCCCCATTCCTTGGGCCAGGCAATGCCGGCAAAGCCGACGGCGTATTTGCGCGCCTGCCAGTCCTTGGCGCGCTCGAGCGCGCCAGGCGCGCTCTGGCCGGTGCGGTAGCCCTCGGCGCTGCCGGGCGCTCGGCGCTCCGCGTTGGCGGCGAGGAAGTCCTTCACCCGCGCGCGGAACGCGGCCTCTTCCGGCGTGTCGTCGAAATCCATGCTTCCCTCTCTTCCCAAGCGTCCTAGGGCGCAACGCCGGCAGCGCCGTCGAGCGTGGCGATGTTGCGTGCCTCAAGGCGCGTGATCAGCCGGTCCTTCCAGACGCGCGTCGAGCCCAGCGCCAGCGCCAGCAGCTTGGCGCGGCGGTAATAGAGATGACAGTCGAAGGCCCAGGTGTAGCCCATGCCGCCATGGGTCTGGATGTTCTCCTTGGCGGCGAGATAGAAGGCATCGCCGGCGGCGACCCGCGCGGTTGCCGCCGCCAGGGGCAGCTCCGGCGCGTTCTGCGACAGCGCCCAGGCGCCGTAATAGGCGTTCGAGCGCGCAAGCTCAGTGGCGACATAGACATCCGCGAGCTTGTGCTTGATCGCCTGGAACGAGCCAATCGGCCGGCCGAAGGCATAGCGCTCGAGCGCGTAACCTTTGGCCATGTCGAGCGCCGCCTGCGCGCCGCCCAGCTGCTCGAAGGCGAAGAGCACAGCGGCGCGGTCGAAAAGACGCTCGATGAGGTGCTCGCCCTCGCCGGCGGCACCGAGCGGCTCGACCGCGGCGTCGCTGAAGACGAGACGCGCATGGCCGCGCGAGGGATCGATGGTGGCGATGCGCTCGCGTGCCACGCCGGGCGCCCTGAGATCGACGATGAAGAGGCCGAGGCGCCGGTCGGCGCCGCGGGCGACCGCCACGGCGAAATCTGCGACATCGCCGTCCGGCACCGGCTCCTTGGTGCCGGAAAGACGTTCGCGGGCGACGGCGGCGGCGAGCCGCCCCAGACCCGGCGCGCGCGGCCCTTCGGCGAGCGCCAGCGTGCCGATGGCCTCGCCCTGGGCGAGCCTCGGGAGGTAGCGCTCCTTCTGCGCGGCACTGCCGGCGAGCATGATCGCTTCGGCGGCGAGATATGCGGAAGAGGAGAACGGCACCGGGGCCAGACTCCCGCCGAGCTCCTCCCCCAGCACGCACAGGCCGAGATGGCCGAGCCCGGCGCCGCCATAGGCTTCGGGAATGGCGGCGCCGATCCAGCCCATCTGCGCGATCTCGCGCCACAGCGCTGCATCATGGCCGGCATCGCTTTCGAGCACGCGGCGGGCTTGGGCCAACGCGTTGCGCTCGGTGAGGAAGCGCCGCGCTTCTTCGCGCAGCTGCTTCAGTTCGTCGGAAAAATCGAAGTTCATGGCACGCGTTGGCTCGCCCCGCCGTCGATGATCAGATTGGCGCCGGTGACGAAGCTGGCGCGCGCGCTCGCGAGAAAGACGACGGCGTCGGCGACCTCGTCGGGCCGGCCCATGCGGCCCATCGGGTTGCGCGCCAGCGCCGCCTTGAAGAACTCCGGCTGCTGCTGCTCGCGCACATGCCAGACGCCGCCCTTGAAGTAGACGGTGCCGGGCGAGACCATGTTGACGCGGATGTTCTTGCCGGCATAGTTCTTCGCCGTCGATTTCATGTAAGGCAGCAGCGCCGCCTTCACCGCGTTGTAGGGCCGGGTGGGACCCACGACCTCGACCGCGGCGACCGAGCCGATGATGACGATGGCGCCGCCGCCCGCCTTCTCCATCAGCGGCAGTACTGTGTCGACGCCGACCACCGTGCCCATGACGTCGATATCGAAGCTCCGGCGCCAGGTCGCCTCGTCGGTGGCCACCGCCAGCGCGCTGACATTGGACACAAAGATGTCGAGCCCGCCCAGTGCGCCGGCCGCGTCCGCGATCCATCCGCGCAGCGCCGCGGTGTCGGCGACGTCGACCGCGCGGCCCCAGGCCTTGACACCCTTGCGGCCGAGCGCCATCACCGCCGCGTCGAGCTGCTCGCGGTTGCGCGCGCAGATCGCGACGTCCGCACCTTCTGCCGCCAGCAGCTCGGCGATGGCGCGGCCGATGCCGCGCGTGCCGCCGGTGACGATCGCCTTCTTGCCCTTGAGCTCGAGATCCACCGCGGTTCTCCTTCAGCGTCCCTTCCAGTCCGGCTTGCGCTTCTCGGCAAAGGCCTTGGGGCCTTCAATGCGGTCCTCGCTCATGGCGAGCGCCGCCACCGCCGGATAATCGCGCTGTGCGGCCAAGGCCGCGGCGATGCCGCCTGGCGTGTCGAGGCTGCGATAGATGGTCTCCTTCGAGGCGCGGATCGACATCGGCGAGCATTCCAGGATTAACCCGGCCCAGCGCCTGGCCGCGGCGAGCGCCTGGGCTTCCGGCACCACCTCGTTGACGAAGCCCAGCCTCCTGCCCTCGCGAGCGCCGACGTGCCGGCCGGTGAGGATCATGCCCGTCGCCTGCTTCAACGGGATCATGCGCGGCAGGCGGTGCAGCCCGCCCGCCAGCGCGGCCAGCCCGACGCGCGGCTCCGGCAAGGCGAAGACGGCGTTCTCGGCGGCGATGACAAGATCGCAGGCGAGCGCGATCTCGAAGCCGCCGCCCATGGCGACGCCGTTGACCGCGGCGATCACCGGCTTCACGAGATCGAAACGACCGGTGAGACCGGCAAAGCCAGAAGGCGGATGGCCGATGGGATTGCCCGCCGCCTGGTATTTGAGATCGTTGCCGGCGCAGAACGCCTTGTCCCCAACGCCGGTGACGATGGCGATCCAGAGCTCGGGATCGGCGGCGAAGCCGTCGAACACCTCGCCAAGCTCGAAATGCGCGGGGCGATGCAGCGCGTTCATCACCTCGGGCCGGTTGAGGGTGACGATGAGGAGGCGGCCGTCGCGCTCCACGCGGCAATACTGATATTCGGCCACGCTCTCCTCCCTTTGTCGCCGTATTGCCGCCAGTCTGCCCAACCGGCGGCGCGAGCGCAAACCCGCTCTTCGCGAGAGCCGTCAGCTATCAGCAGTTCTCAGTTGTCAGTTCTAAGTTCTCGGTTATCAGTTAACTGACAACTCGGAACTGAAAACGGAAAACTGAAGGGGATGCCCATGCGACCCAAGGAGCCGCGGATCGCGCCGCTGGCGGAGCCGGAGTGGAGCCGGGAGCAGCGCGAGCTGCTGGCGGTGGTGACCCGCGGCAAGCCCGCCCAGAATGTCTTCGCTACGCTGGTGCGCTACCCCAAGCTGTTCAAGCGCTGGACGCCGTTGGGCGGCCATCTGCTGTTCGCCTCGAGCCTGGCGCCCCGCCAGCGCGAGCTGCTCATCCTGCGCGCCGCCTGGCTTACCCGCGCCGAGTATGAATGGGGCCAGCATGTCGAGATCGCCAAGCGCGCCGGGCTCGGCGAGGCCGACATCGCGCGCGTCGCTTCCGGCCCCGACGCGGCCGGCTGGACAGAAGACGAGGCGGCGCTGCTGCGCGCGGCGGACTAGCTGTGGGAGGATGCCTGCCTCAGCGACCGCAGCTGGGCGGCGCTCAGCCGCCGGCTCAGCGAGACCCAGCTGATGGACCTGGTCTTCACCGTCGGCGCCTACGCCATGCTCGCCATGGCGCTCAACAGCTTCGGCGTCCGGCTGGATTCCGGCCTCAGAGGCTTCCCCGAAATGTAGCGGGCTGCGTCTCCCCTCGGAGTGGTTATCCTGTGCTGCCAGATCTGCATGGCTGGCATACCAGGAACTGGGAATTAGGACCAAACCGGTCCTTGAAATTCACCACTACCGGGGCCATTTCCTAGTGGCCACCCTCAGAAGGGCGGCGCTTTCCAGGCGATGCAGGCCCGCTCCTGACCGTCAAACCGGCACCCGTGGGAGCCGGAAGGTCCAGTGTCGCCGCGGAAAGGGCAGGGAGACCAAAGAGATGAACCATAAACTTGACACCACCCTGGTGCGCTTCGTCGAAGAGGCCAAGCGCTTTCCCATGCTCAGCCCCGAGCGCGAGCAGGAGCTGGCCCGCGCCTGGCGCGAGCGGGAGGACCGCGAGGCCCTGACGCAGATCGTCGGCAGCCATTTGCGCCTGGTCGTCAAGATCGCGCGCGGCTTCACCGGCTATGGGCTGCCGCTCGCCGACCTCGTCGCGGAGGGCAATGTCGGGCTGATGCAGGCGGCGGAGAAGTTCGATCCCGAGCGCGGCTTCCGCTTCGCCACCTATGCCATGTGGTGGATCCGCGCCGCCATCCAGGAATACATCCTCCACTCCTGGTCGCTGGTGAAGATGGGCACCACCGCGGCGCAGAAGAAGTTGTTCTTCAATCTGCGCCGGATCAAGGGCCAGATGGCCGAGCTTGAGCAGGGCGACCTCTCGCCGGAGGTGGTGTGCAAGATCGCCAGCGCGCTCGACGTGCCCGAGAGCGAGGTGATCGAGATGAACCGGCGGCTCGCCGGCGCCGACAACTCGCTCAACGCGCTGATGGGCGGGACCGGCGCCGACAGCGACAGCGAATGGCTCGACATGCTGCCTGACGAGGGTCCGAGCCAGGAGACCATCGTCGGCGACCGCAAGGAGCTGCGCCAGCGCCGCGAGATGCTCGATGCCGCGCTCAAGAAGCTGAACCCGCGCGAGCGCGACATCATCTTCGAGCGCCGCCTCAAGGACGAGCCCTCGACGCTGGAGGAGCTGTCGCACCGCTACGCCGTCTCGCGCGAGCGCATCCGCCAGATCGAGGTGCGCGCCTTCGGCAAGCTGCAGCGCGCCATGCGCGAGCAGACCCGCCTCACCCGCCAGGACAACCGAGCCCTCGCGGTCGCGTAGGGAAGAAGTCATCAGTCGTCAGTTGTCAGTACTCACTGATAACTGACGACTGACAACTGACGACTTACTTCAGCGACCCCACCCCAGCATCGCAGCGCCGCGCCGGCGCGGGAAAAAGATGCATCGGCGGCGCGGGGGGGCGCGCCGCCGATGCCCGCTCGTCCCGACCGTGCCGATCAGCTCAGCAGCGGCAGGACGCGGATAATCGCCATCATCCCGCCATCGTCCTGGAC
>JASHRZ010000056.1 GCA_030037055.1 Alphaproteobacteria bacterium | reverse complement strand
CATCAGGACGAGCCTCTGGCTCACCCTCGCGGCGGCGCACAAGGCGGAGCGCGGCGAGCCCTTCCGCACCGAGGCGGCGATGGCGAAGCTGGTGGCGAGCGAGGCCGGCGGCCGCGTCGTCGACCGCGCCATGCAGATCCATGGCGGTTACGGCATGACTAAGGATCTGCCGCTCGAGCGCTGGTATCGCGAGATGCGCATCCGCCGCATCGGCGAGGGACCGAGCGAGGTGCAACGCCTGATCATGGCGCGCGATCTGCTCGGAGGATCCTTCCATTGAGCGCGCCGGGCCTGCCGCTCGCCGGAATTACCGTGGTCGATCTCGGCCAGGTCTATCAGGGGCCTTACGCCACCTTGCTGATGGCCAAGGCCGGCGCCGAGATCATCAAGGTCGAGCCACTCGCCGGCGAGCCGCTGCGCCACCGCATCGCCGTCGGGCGCGGCGCCTCCTTCCCCTTCGCCATGCTCAATTCCAACAAGCGCTCGGTGACGCTCAACCTCAAGAGCGAGCGCGGTCGCCTCCTGCTGGTCGAAATGGCGAAACGCGCCGACGTGCTCCTAGAGAATTTCGCCCCCGGCGTGCTCGACCGGCTCGGCGTCGGCTGGCAGGCGTTGAGCGCGGTCAATCCGCGCCTGATCTATGCCTCGGGCTCGGGCTTCGGCTTGAGCGGCCCCGACCGCGACAGCCTCGCCATGGACCTCACGGTGCAGGCCGTCTCGGGCGTCATGAGCATCACGGGCTTTCCCGAGGGCCCGCCGGTCAAGGCTGGGGCCGCCTTCGTCGATTTCTTGAGCGGCATCCACCTCTATGCCGGGGTGATGACGGCGCTGGTCGAGCGCGTGCGCACCGGCAAGGGCAGGCTGGTCGAGGTGGCGATGGAGGAGACGGTCTATCCCACCCTCGCCTCCAATCTGGGATTTCTCTACACCAGCGAGGGCGCGGTGCCGCCGCGCACCGGCAACCGCCATGGTGGCCTCGCGATTGCGCCCTACAACGTCTATCCCGCGCGCGACGGGCACGTCGCCATCATCTGCGTCGTCGAGGGCCACTGGCAGAACTTGCTCGTCGCCATGGGCCGCGAGGACCTGAAGGATGATCCGCGCTTTGCCAACAATGCCCGGCGGGTGGAGCACCTGGCGGAGACGGACGCCATCGTACAGCGTTGGACCGAAACGCTCGGCCGCGACGCGATCTTCGCCGTCACCCGGCGTCACAGAATCCCGTCGGCGCCGGTGCGCGATTTGCGCGAGGTGATGAACGACCCTCACATGCATGAGCGCGGCATGCTCGAGCGCATCTACCACCCCGAGCTCGGCGACATCGTCGTGCCGACGAGCCCCTTGCGCTTCCACGGCGCCGGCCGGGTCGAGACCACCCCCAGCCCGCGGCTCGGACAGCACAATGACGAGGTCTATGGCGGTTGGCTGGGGTTGAGCGCCGAGGAGATCGCGCGGCTGAGGCAGGAGGGCGTGATCTGAGACTTGGCGCGGGCGGCGTCGAGTAGGGCATCCACTTAACTCCGTCAGTGCCAACGGCGGGTTAACCCCTAGGGTAGAGTCGAGGATGGGTGCGGTAGCGTGGGGCCAATGGCCAACACCCCGTTTCCCATCACCGGACCACCCGCCCCCGGTTCCCGCAGAACCTAGCGTGCGGATTTCCCGCACTGCGCCCTTCGGCTGGTGGTTCACGGCACCGCGAGGGCCTGCAACGCCCGGTATGGGAGGCGCAGTTTAGGTCGCAGTAACGGCGTGCGGTCTTTTGTGATTCGCGCCTTCGCGGCGCACTGCCATCATCGGACGTAGGAACTTCCGGACAGGGCCTACCCCGCGTTTCTCAGCGCAGCCGTCAAACGGCGCTCGGATGGCAGATGGATGGTTGCCTGCGTGCCGCGCCCCCGCTCGCTTTTGAGCTGAAGCCTGCCGCCATGCAGCTCGACGAGATGCCTGGCGAGCGGCAGGCCGAGGCCGGCGCCCTCGACTTCCGCGGTGAGCGGGTTGGCAAGGCGGACGAAGGGCTCCAGGCAACGCTCGAGGTCTTCGGCGGCGATGCCCACGCCGGTATCGGCGACGACGATATCGAACCCGTCATCGACCATGCGCGCCGTAACCAGAACCTGTCCGCCCTCGGGCGTATAATGGATCGCGTTGGTCAGCAGATTGAGCAGCGCCTGGCGCAACTTCTGCCGATCAACCAGGATCGGCGGCATCGACCGATCGAAGCGGCTCTCCAAGGTGATGTGCTTCTTGGCGGCAGCAGGCTCCATCACGCACATGCATTCGGCGACCAGCACCAGCGGCATGACGTCGGTTTCGCTGAGCAAAATCTGGCCGGCCTCGGCACGCGACAGCTCGCCGATGGCGTCGATCAGCTCCAAGGTGTGGCGGCCGCTGTCGTGAATGTTGCGGCAATAGGTGAGATACCGCTCGTCCAGCGGGCCGAACAATTGTTCGCGCATCATCTCCGAAAAGCCGAGGATGGCGTTCATCGGCGTCCGCAGCTCGCGGCTAATATGCGCGAGCGTGTTCCATTTCGCTCGCGTCGCCGCGGCGGTCGCCGCGTTCGCACGGCTGAGGTTCTCGGCCAGGGCTTCGTTCTCGGCCCGCAGCCGGAACGCGGCGAGGACGTGCCGATTGAACCCGCGGACATTGAGGCTGATGGTGCTCATGAACAGGATCACTAGCAGGGCGAGGTTCTTCGCCTCTGGATCCGGCCGGACGAGATAGACATAGGCGAGAGGGAAAAGCGAGGCGACGAAATAGCCGAAAAACGCCGGCAGATAGGGGCCGAGGGCGCTGACGCAAGCGGCGTTGCAGCCCAGGACGATCACCGTGAGGAACATCATCTGGCCTGGCAGCAGGCTCGGGCCGAAGATGAGACAGCTGCCGCCCCAAACGGCGCCGACGGCGGTCGTAAAGCAGACATGGACCGCAAGCCGCCTCAACAACGTCCCCTTCGGCGAGCGCAGGTCGGCGCGCCAGAGACGCGGGCCGTGGATCACGAGCAGCAGCGCTGCGATGACGGCGGCCATGAGGGCGATCCAGAGATAGACCCACGCGGCCGGAACGCTGCTGCGGATCACGAAGCCGGTTATTGCCGCGGCAGGGATGTTGGCGGCGGCGCTGAGAAAATCGCCGTCCAGGATTTCGACCTGCCGCGCCTGCACGCGCGCGCGAATGGCGACGCTCGGCTCGCCCGTGCTGGCCGCGACAAACGCGGCCTGAGCCGCGGCATGGCGGTCGTGTCCGGCGATAGGCTTGTCACTGCTGCTGGGGACGCGCTGCAACACTGGTGCGGTCTTTCGCTGCCATTGACCCGCGGCTGGCCAGCCGGGGCTGCCATCCTCCCCGCCGCATGATGGGCACAGTCTCGTGAATTATCGATGAACGCCGGGATGCCGTACCGAGGAGCGTGGATCCCAGCCGGCACAGGGCAACCCGCTGGTCAGCCGGCCGGCCGCTCTCCCGCGGCACCGGCGATCCGTTGCCGCAGCGCCGCCTTCTGCACCTTGCCGTTGGCATTCCGGGGCAAGGGCTCGCCCACCAGCTCGACGCGTTCGGGCACCTTGTAGTCGGCCATGCGCTCGGCGCAGAAGCGGCGGATGTCTTCGGCGGTGACGTCCTCGTCGCGGGGCAGCACGAAGGCGCAGACGCGCTCGCCCAGCACCGGGTCGGGACTGCCGACCACCGCGCATTCGACCACGCCCGGGTGATGGGCGAGCGCGTTCTCGACCTCGGCGCTGAAGATCTTGTAGCCGCCGCGGTTGATCATGTCCTTGAGCCGATCGAAGACGCTGAGGAAGCCCTCGGCGTCGAGCGCGCCGACATCGCCCGAGTGCCAGAAGCCGTCGGTGAAGCCGGCGGAGGTGGCCTCGGGCTTGTTCCAATAACCCCTCACCACCATGGGCCCGCGAATCCAGATCTCGCCGGGCGTGCCGGGCGGGACGTCCCTGCCCTGCTCATCGACGACCCGCACCTCACCGCAGGGCACGACTTGGCCGACGCTCGCCGCATGGGCCGTGGCTTCGCCCGCCGGCATCATGGCCGTGGGCGAGGCCGTCTCGGTGGCACCATAGGTGTTGACGAGCCGCAGCCACGGCAGGCGCTCGGCGAGCGTGGCGACTGTCGCCTCGGGCATCGGCGCGCCGCCGAATCCGCCGACGCGCCAGGCGGAAAGATCGAAACGGCCGAACTCGGCATCCATGAGGCAGAGGATGTACATCGCTGGCACCATGAGGGCGTAGGTGATGCGCTCGGCGGCGGCGAGCTCGAGGAAGGAACGCGCCTTGAACTCGCTGAGCAGCGCCGTGGCGCCGCCGCAATAGACCATCGTGAGGAGGATGGCGACCGTGCCCGTGACATGCGCCGCCGGCACCGCGAGCAAGGCGCGGTCCGCCGGGCCGAGGCCGAGGCAGCGCGCAAAGTGGATGATGGAATGGACGATGTTGAGATGGCTCAGCATCGCGCCCTTCGGCCTGCCCGTGGTGCCGGAGGTGTAGAGGATGATCGCCGTGTCCTCCTCGGCGATCGCGACCGGTGGCGGCGACGCGCCCGGCGCCAGCAGCGCTGCGAGGGGCTCGGTGCCAGCCACGGGCTCGCCGACGACGACGCGCAGCCTGAGCCGCGGTATCGCTTCCGGCGCCGGCAGCTCGGCGGCGAGCTCGCGGGCAAAGATCAGCGCCATGGCGCCGCTATCGGCCAGGAGGTACTCGATCTCCGCCGCCTTCTGGCGCGTGCCGATCGGCATCGCAATCGCGCCGAGCCGGGCGCAAGCCAGCAGCGCCGCCAGGAATTCCGGGCAATTGCCGAGCAGCAGGGCCACGCGCTCGCCCTGCCCGACGCCACGGCGCGCGAGGTTTCCGGCCATGTGGTCGACGAGACGGTCGAGCGCCGCATAGGTGAGGCGGCGACCGCCGGCGCTGACCGCTTCCTTGCCGGCACCGCGCTGGAGGCTCTCGCGGAACAGCGCGTCGAGATGCGGCGGCCGCTCGCTGAAGCAGCGGAAGCGCCGCCCGTCGAAATGCCGCTCGAGCCTGAGCTTGCCACCCGGGCCAGTCGCCGGCCAATGGCGGTCCTGGAGCATCGCTGTCATCATCGGCCCAGGATAAGGAGAAACCGCGGCGCGAGGCGAGCATGAAAGATGCGGTCGTCGAGTTTTGGGACGATTTCACCAGCCCGCACTCCTACCTCGCCGCCGCGCGCATCGAGCGGCTGGCGGCGGGATCGAAGATCCGACAGGAAGGCGACCTTTCCTGCTCGGCCCGATCTTCAAGCAGAACGACCCCTCGCCCTCCGGAATCCGAGCCCGGCGCAGCGGCGCTACCGCTGGCGCGACCTGCAGCGGCTCTGTGCCGCCGAGGGCCTGGCCCTGCGCCTGCCTTCAAGCTATCCGCGCAACGGCCTTCTCGCTGCGCGCGCCGCGCTCATTGCCGTCGATGAAGGCTGGAGACCCGAGCTGACGCGTGCCATTTATCACGCCAATTTCGCCGTCGATCGCGACATCGCCGACGCCGCGGTGATCCGCGCTGGGCCGGGATGCGGCCGGCGCGCGCGGCGGCAGCGGCCAACAAGGCGCGTCTCATTGCGCGCGGCAAAGCGGCGATCGCCCGCGGCATTTTTGGCGCGCCGAGCTTCCTTGTCGGCGAGGAGCTGTTCTGGGACCATGGCCGGCTCGACCAGGCTATCGCCTGGGCGCTCGTGCCGCCCGACTTGCCGCCGCTTGGATGAGGCGTTGCTGTGGGTCGG
>JASHRZ010000055.1 GCA_030037055.1 Alphaproteobacteria bacterium | reverse complement strand
GCCCTCGCGGAGAGCGGCGAGCGTGCCGCGGAAATGATCGGCCGTGCCCGGCCGCTCCGCGCCCTCGAGCCAGTTCTGGTCCAGGAAGGAGGCGAGCGCCGGATGGCCGAGCTCCGCCTCCCAGAGGATGCCGAGCAGCGAGGCCATCGCTTCCTCGTGCTCGACCGCGAGGCCGAAGAGGCAAGCGGCTGCCGCTGCCGCCGCGCGGTTGCCGGTCTCGGGGCCGGGGCCGAGACCGAAATCAATGCGCTGGCGACGCCCGGGCGCCGCGAGCTGATAATGCGCCGCCTCGTGCAGCAGCACGTAGGCCTCGGTGTCGGCCCGCACGGCCCGGCCGTCCCAGCTGAAATCCTGCTGCGGGCTCCCTGGCCGCGCCGCCATGCCGAGCCGCGCCAGCACGTCCAGCGCCGCGCGGTGATGCGAGTCGGCGAGCGCGCCTCGCGCGCGCTCGGCGCCGCCGGGCCTCACAATGCGGCCGAGCACTCTGCGCGCGGCGCCCTCGCCCAAGCCATCGGCCAAGTGCGCCAACAGCTGAGGCAGGCGGTCGGCATCGATCGGCGTCAGCATCATGCGGCTCTCCCGCAGGGCAAAATATAAAAATTCCCGCTGGATTCAAAGCGATAGAGGTCCAGGGGCAGCCCTGCGCGTCGGCGATGGGTGGGCTGCGATCAATGCGCCGGCGGCGCCGCGATCTTCTAGCGCCGATCCGCGAGGCGTTGCGGCGGCGGGCGCGCCGCCGGATGCCCTGCGCCAGGACGGGGCGGCGAGCGTTCGATCACGAAACCGGTCTTTGCCAGCTGCCGCCCGCGCTTGCCCAGCGCCAGCGCCCGCGCGTGGTCCGGCGCCGGCGTGGATTGCACGACATACCAGATCTTGCCGCTCGCTCCTCTCAGCGAAGATAGGGTTGCGACGATGCCGCCGCCGGCAAGCTCGCGGCTCAATCGGGCCGCCGGCCGGGGCTCGGGAAAGGCGCCGAACCGCACGCGAAATTGCTGCGCGGCAGCGGGCCGGTCGCGATGGAGATGCGCAAGCCGCGACGCGCCTCGTCAATGGCGTCGTGGGCGCAGAGATCGGTGAGCGCAGCCGAGCGCACGCGCAGCAGCTTCCGTTCCGTCCATGGCTGGCGAGAATGAACGCCGCGAGACCGTGGCGGCGCCTCCTTTAGGCGAAGAGCGGAGGTCTTGCCGACAAAGGCGCCATATTCGATCCAGTAGGATCCCCCCGGCCGCGGGCGGGGGGCGCGAGGACGGCGCCCGATGGTGGGGCGGCTTGCGGCGGGGGCAGGGGCTCGAGCGCCGCTTCCTGCACCGGTGGGCCGGCCTGCTGCGGCTCGCTCGCCGGCAAGGTCGCGGCGGTGGGCAGCGTCCTGGTCGGGCTCGGCACGGCGGCGGCGGCGGCGGCCAGGGGATCGTGCGCTGGCCTGAGCAAGGCTTCGGGGATTTGCGCTGCATCGACACTCGCCCAGGATTGCGGCCGCTCGCGATAGACCGCGATGGCGAGGCCGGTGACGCCGAGCGACATGGTCAGCAGCAGCATGCCGCCCGCATTGTCTAAATCCGCGGCGCTCTTTGCAGCGCGGCGAGATCGCGCCGGTTGCCGCGCCGCGTCGCTATCCGTTGGTTTCATCAAAACCCTAGAAAATGAAGGGTTTCGGCGATTCCGGTCATGCCCCGGCCGCTGGCTCGACATGCCTCAAGAGGCGCCAACGGGTGTTGCGGATGCTCGCTCGATGGGGCACATTACGCCGCCGTGTTGGCTGCCGCGCGTCAAGTCCGGATGCCGGTGCCGGTGGGAGGCGCCATGACTGCCAGAGTATTCGGGACGGCAGAACGGGCGAAGGCGGAGCGGATCCGTTCGTTGGCGCAACGATGCCGCGAATTGTCGGAGATGACGGCGATTCCCGAGGTCGCACGGGAGCTGGTCAGCATTGCCGACGCGCTCGACAGCGAGGCCGAGTTGGTGGCCAAGCGATAAGGGACCTGCGCAAGAGCCGGATCCCGCAGGAGGCGCGCTGTGAATCCCACGGATATACGCGTACCCGACTACTTCCATAAGGTGGTGGATTGCCAGTGGGCATGCCCGTCCCACACCCCGGTTCCCGAATACATCCGACTGATCGCGGCGGGCCGCTATACCGACGCCTATATGGTCAACTGGGCGTCCAACGTCTTTCCCGGGATACTCGGCCGCACCTGTGACCGGCCCTGCGAGCCCGCCTGCCGTCGCGGCCGCGTCGAGAAGGACCCGGTGGCGATCTGCCGCCTGAAGCGCGTCGCCGCCGACAACAAGGACGACATCAGGCGATTGCTGCCGGCGATCCCGGCGCGCAAGAACGGCAAGCGCGTGGCGCTGGTCGGCGCAGGGCCCGCCTCGCTCACGGTGGCGCGCGACCTGATGCCGCTCGGCTACCACTGCGTGCTCTACGACGGCGACAAGCAGGCCGGCGGCATGATCCGCAGCCAGATCCCGAAATTCCGCCTGCCGGAATCGATCATCGACGAGGAGGTCGGCTACATCACCGACATGGGGGTCGAGCTCCGGCTCGGCCAGCGCATCGACAGCCTGAAGGCGCTGCTCGCCGAAGGCTATGACGCGATCTTCGTCGGCACCGGCGCGCCGCGCGGGCGCGAGCTCGATATTCCCGGCCGCAAGCAGGCCGCGGCCAACATCCATATCGGCATCGACTGGCTCTCCAACGTCTCGTTCGGCCATATCGACAGGATCGGCAGGCGCGTCATCGTGCTCGGCGGCGGCAACACGGCGATGGATTGCTGCCGCTCCTCCAAGCGCCTCGGCGGCGAGCAGGTCACCGTCGTGGTGCGCAGCGGCTTTGAGGAGATGAAGGCCTCGGCCTGGGAGAAGGAGGACGCGATGCAGGAGGGCATCCCGATCCTCAACTATCTCGTGCCGAAGGAGTTCCTGCTACGCCAAGGCAAGCTCGCCGGCGTGCGCTTCGAGAAGGTCGCCGCGTCCTATGACGACAAGGGCCGCCGCAGCCTGCTGCCCACCGGCGAGCCCGATGTCACGATGGAATGCGACGACGTGCTGGTGGCGGTCGGGCAGGAGAACGCCTTTCCCTGGATCGAGCGCGGCATCGGCCTCGATTTCGACAAATGGGATATGCCCAAGGTCGATCCCACGACCATGCAATCGACCCTGCCTCATGTGTTCTTCGGCGGCGACGCGGCCTTCGGCCCCAAGAACATCATCTGGGCGGTGGCGCATGGCCACGAGGCGGCCGTGTCGATCGACAAGCTGCTCCACGGCGAAAGCGTCAAGGACCGGCCGCCGCCGACGGTCAATCTGGTCAGCCAGAAGATGGGCATCCACGAGTGGAGCTACGACAACGACGTCTCGCTCGACAAGCGCTACAAGGTGCCGCACGCCGAAGAGACGGTGGCGCTCAAGAACATCAGGATCGAGGTCGAGCTCGGCTTCGACCGCAAGCTCGGCTATCTCGAGGCCGAGCGCTGCCTCAATTGCGACGTGCAGACCGTGTTCACGGCGCCGCTCTGCATCGAGTGCGACGCCTGCGTCGACATCTGCCCGATGGATTGCATCACCTTCACCGAAAACGGCGAGGAGAAGGATCTCCGCGGGCGGCTCAAGGCGCCCGCGGGCAATCTGTCGCAGGATCTCTACGTGTCCGGCGCGCTGAAGACGGGCCGCGTCATGATCAAGGACGAGGATGTGTGCCTGCATTGCGGGTTGTGCGCCGAACGGTGTCCGACCGGCGCGTGGGATATGCAGAAGTTCCTTCTCGAGATGACACAGGCGGGTCCCGCATGTCGAAGCCGATAGAAGCGGTCAACGATTTCGTCGTCAAATTCGCCAACGTCAACGGCTCCGGCTCGGCGAGCGCGAACCAGCTCTTCGCCAAGGCGATCCTGCGCATGGGCGTGCCGGTCGCCTCGCGCAACATCTTCCCGTCCAACATCCAGGGGCTGCCGACCTGGTTCGAGGTGCGCGTCTCGGAGGCCGGGCATCTCGGCCGCCGCGGCGGCGTCGATCTCATGGTGGCGATGAATCCGCAGACCTGGGACCAGGACGTAAAGAACCTCGAGCCCGGCGGCTATCTGTTCTACGATTCGACCAAGCCGATGCCGCTCGC
>JASHRZ010000547.1 GCA_030037055.1 Alphaproteobacteria bacterium | reverse complement strand
GAAACCTTCGAGTTCGGGACGAACGGCAAAGTCACGCGCTCCTTTGCGTGCTATGCATGACCGGCCGCTGGGGCGGGACGGCATTGACATCGTGATGGCCCTTGCTTAAGCACTAGCCCGGCTTGCCCAGGTGGCGGAATTGGTAGACGCGCTAGATTCAGGTTCTAGTGGCCGAAAGGTCGTGGAAGTTCGAGTCTTCTCCTGGGCACCAGCCCCGCCGACGCCCCGCCAGTGAGCGCCCCAATGAGCATCCATCTGCATCACGGCGACTTGCCGGCAGGCATCGGCTTCGGCCCCAGTGTCGCCATCGACACCGAGACGATGGGGCTCGACCCGAACCGCGACCGGCTATGCCTTGCACAGCTTTCGGCCGGCGACGGCGTCTGCCATCTCGTGCAATTCGCCAAGGACGCCTATGACGCGCCGCGGCTCAAGGCGCTGCTTGCCGATCCCGCGGTGCTGAAGATCTTCCATTTCGGCCGCTTCGACATCGCCATGCTGCAACGCCATCTCGGCGTCACGGCGCGGCCGGTCTATTGCACCAAGATCGCCTCGCGGCTGGTGCGCACCTTCACCGACCGGCACGGACTCAAGGATCTCGTGCGCGACCTGCTCGGCATCGAGATCTCCAAGCAGCTGCAATCCTCCGATTGGGGCGCCGGCGAGCTCAGCGACGAGCAGCTGCGCTATGCCGCCTCCGACGTGCTCCATCTCCACGCCGTGAAGGCGCGGCTCGACGAGATGCTAGCGCGCGAAGGACGCGCGGCGCTGGCGCAGGCCTGCTTCGACTTCCTGCCGATGCGCGCGCTGCTCGATCTCAGCGGCTGGGCGGCCGAGGACATCTTCGCCCATTGAGGCGAGGCCAGCTCTGGTACAAAACGGAAACGCCGCGGCATTCATTGACTTTTGGGGATGAGCGGGCATAGTCCGCGCCTATTATGCATCGCGGACCGCAGGAGCTGCACGCCGACGCCGCGAGGGGGGATGTTTTGGCCCGGGTTTTACGAAAACCCACCGACATCGATGCTGCACGACGCGTGCTGCGCGCCGAGATCGCCGGGCTCGAGGCGCTGGTCGCCGGGCTCGACCGCGCCTTCAGCGCCGCGGTCGAGCTGCTCGCCAAGGTCAAGGGCCGCGTCGTCGTCACCGGCATGGGCAAGAGCGGCCATGTCGCGCGCAAGATCGCCGCCACCTTCTCCTCGCTCGGCACGCCGGCGCAGTTCGTCCATCCGGGCGAGGCGAGCCACGGCGATCTCGGCATGATCGCCGAGGACGACGCGGTGCTGGCGCTGAGCAACTCCGGCGACACCGCCGAGCTTGCCGACATCGTCGCCTATACCAGGCGCTTCCGCATCCCGCTGCTCGCCATGACGCGCCGCAACGGCAGCTCGCTCGCCGAGGCGGCGGATGTGACCTTGCTGCTGCCGCCCTCGGCGGAGGCCTGCCCGCTGGGGCTCGCGCCCACCACCTCGACCACCATGATGACGGCGCTGGGCGACGCGCTCGCGGTGGCGCTGCTCGAACGCAAAGGCTTCTCGGCCGGCGATTTCCAGACGCTTCATCCCGGCGGACAGATCGGCCGGCAGCTGCTGCGCGTGGTCGACATCATGCATGGCGAGGACGCCATGCCGCTGGTCAGGCGCGGCACGATCATGGCCGAGGCGATCCTGGTGATGACCGCCAAGAGCTTCGGCTGCGTCGGCGTCGTCGATGATGCCGGGCGGCTCGCCGGCATCGTTACCGACGGCGATCTGCGCCGGCATATGGGCGAGACCATGCTCGGCGCCGCCGTCGACGCGGTGATGAGCGCGCGGCCGAAGACGATCCGGCCGCAGGCGCTCGCCGCCGAGGCGCTGGGACAGATGAACGCGCTGTCGATCACCAGCCTGTTCGCGGTCGACGAGCAGCGCCGGCCGCTCGGCATCGTGCACATCCACGACTGCCTGCGCGCGAGGGTGGCGTGAGCATTCCGCAAGACAGCCTCGCCGCCGGCGAGATCACCGTCCCGGTCCGCCCGCGCGCCAGCGTCAACCGCGGCTACAGCCGCTTCGTCGGGCTCGCCAAGCGCATCCTGCCGGGCATGGCCGTGATCCTGCTGGGGCTGGTGGCAATCTGGCCGCGGCTCCAGTCCGAGATCGAGCGCGTGCACTTCGCTCTGCCGCGGCTCGACCCGCGCGAGGCGCAGGATCTGCGCATGGTCAATGCGCGCTACACCGGCATCGACCGGCAGAACCGGCCGTTCGTCGTCACCGCCGAGGTGGCGCGGCAGACGCCGAATGTCGACGATCTCGTGGCGCTCGAAGGCCCCAAGGGCGACCTCACCTCCTCGAGCGGCTGGTTCGAGCTCAATGCCTATACCGGCCTCTACCAGCCCAATGCGCAACTGCTCGACCTCTTCGGCAACGTCCAGCTGTTCCAGGACAAGGGTAACGAGTTCCACACCGACAGCGCCCATATCGACATGAACAACGGCAGCGCCGCAGGCGACGACCCGGTCGAGGGCCAGGGCCCCTTCGGCTATGTCACCGGCCAGGGCTTCCGCATCCGCGACCATGGCGATGTCATCGTCTTTACCGGCCACGCCCATCTCACGCTGCGCGCGCATGACAAGGAGACGCCGTGAGAGGCGCCGCGGCGCTGGCACTGGCCTTGGCGCTGGGATCGCTGCCGCTGCCGCCGCAGGCGGCCCGGGCGCAGAATACGGGGCTCGGCCTCAGCGCCCAGGACAACGGCAAGCCGATCGACATCGAGGCCGATGACGGCATCGAGTGGCAACAGAACAACCGCGTCTATATCGCGCGTGGCAACGCGCGGGCGACGCGCGGCCAGACCACGCTTTTCGCCGACACGATGATGGCGTTCTATCGCCCGGTCTGCAGCCCCGAGGCGATCGCCGCAGCGGCCAAGCGCCAGGCGGCGCAAGCCTCGGCGGCCGCCGAAGCTCGGCGCGCGGCGGCG
>JASHRZ010000054.1 GCA_030037055.1 Alphaproteobacteria bacterium | reverse complement strand
CTGTAGCGGCGGGAGGCGCCGCCGCCGGCCTCGCGGGCGGGCTCGAGGTAGCGGCGGTGCACGGTGCCGCCAGCACCTCCTTGGTGGTGGGCTACGGCTATGCCGGCATCCTCGTCGCCTTCTTGGCGCGACAGAACCCGCTCGCGGTTATCCCTGTGGCGTTGCTGGTCGGCGGCATCAGCGCCAGCGGCGGATTGCTGCAGCGGCGCTTCGACATGCCGAATGCGGTCACCACCGTACTCGAGGGCGGAATCTTCATCCTCGTCCTCGCCAGCAACACGCTTTACGGCCGCCTCGCACGCCTGCCGCTGCGGACGAGGCCGGCATGACCGCAGCCTCGGAGCTCGGCGCGTGGGGCGTGTTGATCGCGGTGATCGGCGGTGCGCTCCGCGTGTCGACGCCCTATCTCTTCGTCAGCCTCGGCGAGACGCTCACCGAGAAAAGCGGCCGGGTCAATCTCGGGCTTGAGGGCACGTTGATGATGGGCGCCATGAGCGGCTACGGCGTCTCCCTCGCCAGCGGCTCGGCCTGGTTCGGCGTGTTTGTCGCGGGGCTCGTCGGCGCGGCGTTCGGGCTGCTGCATGCGGCGCTCTGCAGCTTGCCGCGCGTCAACGACATCGCCGTCGGCATTGCGCTTTTCATCTTTGGCACCGGGCTCGCCATCTACCTCGGCAAGCCGCTCATCGAGCCGGTAGCACCAAGCCTGCCGGCGATCCCGCTGGGCTTCTGGAGCGACGTGCCGGCGCTGCGCTCGGCGCTCGAGATCAACGCGCTGCTGATTCTCGGCATCGCGTTGGCGCCGCTGCTCCACTGGGGTCTCGCCAATACGCGCTGGGGCCTCATCCTGCGCACCGTGGGCGACAGCGCGGACGCGGCGCGTGCTCTCGGCTTTTCCGTCAACGGCGTGCGCACCGCGGCGACGGGGCTCGGCGGCTTCCTTGCGGGAATCGGCGGGGCATTTCTTTCGCTGTTCTATCCCGGAACGTGGAATGAAGGCCTCTCCAGCGGCCAGGGCCTGATGGCGGTAACGCTGGTGATCTTCGCGCGGTGGGAGCCGATCAACTGCATCTACGCCGCGCTCCTTTTCGGCGGCGCATCGGCCTTGGGGCCGGCGCTGCAAGCCGCCGGCGTCACCGGCAACTATTATCTCTATGGCGCGGCGCCCTACATCCTCACTCTGCTTCTTCTCATTCGCAGCTCGTCGACGCGGCACCGCCTGCGCGGCGCGCCGAGCGAGCTCACCATCAGTAAATGACGCCGCGTGCCGCCTCATCGCCGGAAATACTGCCGCCGCTGGTCGAGGCGGTGGCAATGAGCAAGAGCTTCGGTGCCGTGAGAGCGCTCGACGGCGTCTCGCTCCGCATCGCTCCGGGCGCCTTCCACGCCATCCTGGGCGAGAACGGCGCCGGCAAGAGCACGCTCGTCAAATGCATTATGGGCCATCATCGGCCCGATTCCGGACACCTGGTGATCGACGGGATGCGTCATGACATCCGCAACCCCCGTCAGGCGCACCGGCTCGGCCTTGGCCTCGTCTATCAGCATTTCACGCTCGTCCCCAACATGACTGCAGCCGAGAACCTCGTCCTCGGTCAAGACCCGCTCCCGGCAGTGATCGATTGGGACGAGGCGCGCGAGCGCGCCGAGGCGTTTCAGCGGGGGATGCCCTTCCGCATCGAGCTCGACGCGATCGTCACCGGGCTCGCGGCCGGCGAGAAGCAGAAGCTCGAGATCCTGAAGCAGCTCTATCTCGACCGTCGCGTGCTCATGCTCGACGAGCCGACCTCGGTGCTGACGCCGGCGGAGGCCGATCAGATCCTGGGCATGCTGCGCGATATCGCCGCGGACGGCCGGCTCAGCGTAATCCTGATCACCCACAAGCTTCGCGAGGTGCTCGCCTTTGCCGGGAACGTCAGCATCCTGCGCGGCGGCCGGCTCGTCGGCGAAGCGAAGGTGGCCGAGATCGACGAGGGCGAGTTGACCCGGCTGATGTTCGGGCAGAAGGCGGTGCCGAGCGCCGCGATGCGCCGGGCGAGCAAGGTGCAGCCGGTCCGGCTCGAGATCCGCAATCTCACCGCGCGCAACGACAAGGAGCTGATCGCGTGCGACCGAATTTCGCTCGCCGTGCGGGGCGGCGAGATCCTGGGCATCGCCGGCGTCGCCGGCAACGGCCAGCGCGAGCTCGTCGAGGTGCTCGCCGCGCAGCGCGAGCCGGAGGCAGGCGACATCCGGGTCGCGGGCGCGCGCTACCGCCGGAGCCGACAGGAAATGCGGCGCTACGGCGTCTTCCTGCTGACCGAGGAACCGTTGCACAACGGCTGTGTGCGCGCCCTGTCGATCATCGACAATCTCGCCATCCGCAATTTCGATTCCCGCGACCACACCGCGCTCGGCTGCTTCCTGCGGCGGAAGGCGCTGCGCGCCCAGGCCATCGCGCTCATCGAGCGCTTCGGCATTCGTGCGCCCAGTCCCGATGCCCGCCTCGACACGCTATCCGGCGGCAATGTGCAGCGCGCCGTTCTGGCGCGCGAGCTGTCGGGCCGGGTCTCCGTGCTGATCGCCCAGAATCCCTGCGTCGGCCTCGATTTTGCTGCGACCAGCGAGATCCGCGCGCGTCTTCTCGCGGCGCGCAACGGCGGCGCTGCGATCCTGCTCTTCAGCGAGGATCTCGACGAGCTCATCGAACTCGCCGACCGCATCCTCGTCATGTTCGAAGGCCGGATCGTCTACGAGACCGGCCGGGATGGGGCGGATCGGCACGAGATCGGCCGTCACATGGCAAGCCGGCAATCATGGCGGAGGGAATCGTGAGCAAGCCGCGACCGGTCGTCATCCGCGGCGGTCGCCTCCTCGATCTCGCCACGCACCGCGCCGAGGCCGCAGACATCCTGGTGGTGGCGGCGACCATTCGCGAGATCGGGCCGCCAGGCCTGGCCGTGCCGGCAGACGCGATGGCGATCGCGGCCGAGGATCGGTTGCTGGTGCCCGGCCTCGTCAACGCCCATACCCACGCCCATGGCGGGCTTGCCAAAGGCATGGTCGCCGATCGCGTGCCGCTCGAGATGTTTCTGAGCAGCGCGGGCGCGCTCTCCGCCGGTCGCACCACGGAGGAAAAATACCTGAGCACGCTGATCTCGGGTGTCGAGATGGTGCGCAAGGGGTGCACCGCCAGCTATGATCTCGTTGTTGAGTACCCGGCGCCCTCGGCCGATGGCGTTCGTGCCGTGGCACAAGCCTATTTGGATCTCGGCATGCGCGCGGTGGTGGCGCCGATGATGGCCGACCGCACGCTCTACCAGGCGCTGCCGGGACTGGTCGAGGCCATGCCCGAAACGCTGCGCGAGGAGGCGCGGCGGCTCGCCACCGCGCCCCGCGAGGCGAGCATCGCGGCCTGCGAGCAAATCCTGCGCGATTGGCCCTTCGACCGCGAGCGGCTGCGCCCGGCGCTGGCGCCCACCATCCCGCTCCACTGTTCAGACGATTTCCTGCGCGCCTGTCATCGGCTCGCGCGCGAGCACGCGGTGGGCATGCAAACGCACCTGGCTGAAACCAAGGCGCAGGCGGTGCTGGGGATCAAGCGCTACGGCAAAAGCCTGGTCGCGCATCTCGCGGAGCTGGGTCTGCTGGATGAAACGTTGAGCGCCGCCCATGCGATATGGATCGAGCCCGACGATATCGCCCGCCTCGCCGACGCCGGCGTCAAGGTCGTGCATAACCCGCTGAGCAATCTCCGCCTCGGGTCGGGCGTAGCGCCGGTGCGCCGGATGCTTGATCGCGGCATCGCGGTCGGGATCGGCACCGACGCCGCCAACACATCGGACACGCAGAACATGTTCGAGGCGACGCGGCTCGCCGCCTATCTGTCGCGCCTGGCGACGCCTGATTACGCCCGATGGCTATCCGTCGAGGAGTCTTTCACCCTGGCCACGACGGGCAGCGCTCGCGTCATGGGAATGGGTGAGCGCATCGGGCGCTTGGCTCCCGGATTCGCGGCGGACATCGTTTTCCTCGATCTCAGCCACATCAACTACGTTCCGCTGGGCGATGCGGCGATCCAGCTTGTCAACGGCGAGAACGGCGCGGCCGTCGACAGCGTGATGATCGACGGCCGGATGGTGCTGGAGCGCGGGCGGCTGCTCACGATCGACGAGGCCAAGCTGCGGAACGATGCCGAGGCGGCGATGCGGCGCCTCGGTGCAGCCAATGCCGAAGCGCTGGCGACCGCCCGCACGCTCGGCGCCGTTGTCGGCGTCTTCTGCCTTGGCCAGGCGCGCGCAAGCCATGCGGTGCACCGGGCGCTGCGGGAGGAAGACTACCGATGAGCGGCGCAGGCGACGCATGGGGCTCCAATCGGTCTTGCCGGTCTTCCCCGGCCACACCCGCAAGCAAAGAGCATGGAGATTACGCAAACGGCTTCGTGCATCGACGCGATCGAACAAAAGCCCCGGCGCGAGGCCGGGGCTTTCTATTTGCCCGCGCCGTTCCCGGAGCCGGCGCTCCAAACCCCAATGCGTGAGCGCGACTTGATCCCGTCCGCTGTGCGAGGCCTTGCGAACCCGCGTCGGACATTACCCCGGATTCCGAGAAGCGTCGGAATCTCTGATCGGATCAGGCCGGCGAGGCAAGCGGCTTCCCTTTTTCCACGACATATGTGCTCGTAACCCTCGTCTTCTTGTCGCCGTTCCTGGCGCCGGCATGGGGCGTTTCGGCGGGCACCTGGAACCCATCGCCCGGCTTCAACGCGCGGGTCGGTTGACCTTGTATGGGGAGGTCGATGCCCCCTTCGAGGACATAGCCGGATTCGATCCCCGGATGCGTATGCCGCGCCACCAGGACACCTGGCTCTATTTCCACTTCGGCGATGATCGTCACATAGCCCGGCACCGGACCGTCGGTTTGCGACAGAATTTTCCGCGTGACGCCGGGCGTCGCTGCGGGCGGCGTTCCCTGCGCCATCGCGCCCGTCGCAATCAACCCCGTCGCTGCGCAGATCGCGCAGGACGCAACGGCCGCAAAGTCGCGTCGTGTCAGCAGCATCAGCCCCTCCCTCCGGTGTCCAGATCGCCAGCGTCCGGATTCCATGGCGGCCATGATATGTCCTTCATCATTGGGACGGCAAGGCGAGAGCGGCGGCGTTTCTCCACCGTGACCCTGGCGGCGTGAAAACGCGGGACCGGAGGCCCGCTGAAGCGCTGTCATGCGACCAAGACCTGAAGCGCACTCAGCGTGCTTGCGTCAGCGACGCCGTCAGGAAGTCGCGCGCTCACCGCGAAGCGACAGCCGACGGCCGCGTTCAGCCGGTCTCTTGCCCCTCGCCTCGGTTCAGCGTTCTGCTATCCTACGAGTTGCACCGGAGCGAGGAGCCTGCACACGCGATGAGCACCACAGAGATATTCCTCGTCGCAATGCTGATTATTTTCACCATTCCTTACTTCATATGGCGGATATTCAATCTGGATTATGTCGCGCCCTTGGTTGTCGTACAGATCGTCGCCGGCATCCTGCTCGGACCGGGCGTCTTAGGAGCGCTCTTCCCCGACTATTACCAATTCGTGTTCAGCCCGTCGGTCATCCAGGCATTGAACGGCATTGCATGGTGGGCCGTCATGATATTCGTCTGGATCGCCGGTATCGAGCTTAATCTTAAAAAGGCTTGGCTGAACCGCCGCGAGACCGGCATCACGGCGGGGTTTGCGCTTGGAACGCCGCTCGTCTTTGGCTGTGTCGTCGCTGCCGGCATGTCGCAGCATGCCGGCTGGATCGGACGCGAAGCGACGACCGGCCAGTTCGTCTTCGGCATCGGCATGGCCTGCGCCGTGACCGCGCTTCCCATTCTGATCCTGCTCATGGAAAAGCTCGAGATCCTGAGGCAACCGATTGGTCAGCGAATCCTGCGCTACGCCAGCGTGGACGACGTCGCGATTTGGGGCGTGCTCGCCTTGATTCTCCTCGATTGGACGCGCATCGGAAGACAGCTTGGATTTCTCGTCGTTTTCGCCCTGTGCAGCTATGGATTCCGTAAACTCATGATCCCTATGGCGGAGCGGGATCGCTGGTATTCCGGTTTGATTTGGCTCGCGGCTTGCGGTTTTGCCGCCGACTGGGCGGGCTTGCACTTCATGGTGGGCGCCTTCCTGTCGGGAGCGGTTACGGATAGCGACTGGTTCGATCGCAAGCATATGGACATGATGCGCCATCACATCCTGCTGGCTGTCATGCCGGTCTTCTTTCTTAGCACGGGCTTGAGGACGAACTGGAACAGCGGGGGAGCGGCGGTTTTTGCCGTCGCCGGAATGTTGCTGGTTGCATCCATCGCCGGCAAATTGGCCGGCATCCACATTGCCGGAAAGATTCTCAAATGGAAAGCGGGCGAGGCCTCGATCATAGGCTGGCTGCTGCAAACCAAAGCGCTCATCATGATCATCTTTGTCAATATCCTCTTGGACAAAGGTATCATCACCGGGGAAGCCTTCACCGCACTGCTGCTCATGGCGGCCGCCAGCACGATGCTGACGATGCCGGTGGTTTATCCAAAGCTGCAGGATCGGTGATTTTCAAGAAGTTGATGGGGGCGGCCGCTCGTCCTGCGCGCTCACGCGGAGGGATATCGGTTCGCTGACGATTCCGGCGGAACGAGACACGCGCTAGCCGGCGGGCGTGGCGAACGGATTCCTGTCCAGGAGCTGCTGCCACAACCGGCCCCAGCTTTCCCAATCATGCCCGCCCTCGGTCACCAGCACCTGGCCCGCCGGCAGGTGACCGGCGAGCATGGCATGGCCCTCGACGAAGCGGTCGCCTCGGGCATAGCCAAGATAGAGCTTCGGGCGCGCCGGCAAGGCGCAGCCATAGGCCTTCAGCCAGCCGAGCACTGCGCGCTCGCCGTCATTGGCCGCGATCTCGCCGGGCTGCCAGGACGCCAGGCCACCGGCTCGCACCACCTCCGCGATCATGCCGGGCGTCCCCAGGAACGGCGCGAGCAGGATTATCCCCTCCACGCTCGCGCGATGGGCGCGAGCGTAGAGAAGCGCACCCATGCCGCCGAGCGACACGCCGAGGAACCAGATGCGCCGATAGCCCTCGGCGCGCGCCGGAGCGACGATCCCCCGGTCGATGTCGGCGGCAATGGTCTCGTCGAGATAAAGGCCGAGATCGGGGCGGGCGGCTATGATGTCGACGGGCAGGCCGCGCGCATGGACCGCCTGAACGAAGCCGCGCGCGGCGAAGTCCTCGGGCTCGATGCCGACGCCCGGAAGCATGATCAGGAGGATCCGGTCCGGCGCGTGACGGGGCGCCTTGTGACGGACCATGCGCAGGGGAGCCCCCGTCATCGCGCGGCCGGCGATCGCCCGGCGAGGCGCCCGGTGCTGAGGATGGCCGAAAGGAAGAGACAGGCGAGCGTTCCGGCGGCCACGGTCATACCGATGTCGTGCAGCACCGGTATGCCCGAGAAGGACAGCAGGCCAAAGCCGATGACCGTGCAGAGATTGGCGAGAACGAGCGAGGCGACGGCGCGCGCACGTTGCGCGTCGTCGCCGCTCAGCCGCTCGAAGAACAGACAATAATTCGATCCGACCGCGACGATCAGCAGCAGGCCGACCAGATTGAAGATGGACAGTTTCCGGTCGCCGGCGGTCAGCATCGCCGCCGTGACGATGACCGCGACGGCAAGCGGCGCCGCCACGGCGAGCACGCGGCGCGGGGATCTGAGGCTCGCGGACAGCAGGACGAGGACGACGACGCTGCCGATCAACGCGAGCATGACCGCCTCGCGCTGATAGCTCCGCAGCAGCCGATCGGATTCGTCCTTGAGATCGACGAAAGCCGCGCCTTTCTCGCCGAGCGCGGCGACGCCTGCGGCGACGCGCCGCGCATCGCTCACGCCGCGCAGCGGCAGCGTCGCGGCCCATCCGCCCTCTTGCGCGAAAACCAGCGAGCCGAGCTTGAGTGCCAAGCCGGCCGGAAGCCGATCGCGCGCAAGGAGCGGCGCCTGGCGCGCGGCGGCGACGTCGGCGACGAACGGAGCAAAGAGATCGCGGCGAAACGGCAGTCCCGCCACCGCCTGTTCGAGCCGCGCGCGCAGGGTTGCGGCATCCGGCAACGCCTCCTGGCGAGCGCGCTGGGCGCTGTCGCTCGGCAAGTAGCGGTCGGGCGCATCGAAGCCCGCCAGCACCCCCTCGGAAACCATGCCGTCGAGCGCGCGCGAGAGTCTCTCGCTGGCCATCAGCGCCTGCTGCTCGTCCGGCGCAGCGAGGACGACGAGGTAGCGGACATCCGGCGCGCCGGCGCCGCGCCGCAGCTCCTGATCGAGCCTTTGCTCCGCCGCCGGGATCGGGCTCAGGCTCGACAGGTCCTCCTGCCAGAAGCCGCCGTGATGGAGGCCGAGAAGAGCGGCGGCGGCGAGCGTCAGCACCGCAACCGGCACGCGCAGCCGCTCCGCCCGGCGGATGACCGCCAGCAGCGGAGGCGCGAACGGGCCGGGATCGACTGCGGCGAACTGCCGCCGCAGAGCGGCGGGCAGGATCCAACGAGTCACCGAGACCGCGGCGAGCAAGCCGGTGATCGAAAAAAGCCCGAGCTGTGCGAAGCCGGCAAAGCTCGAGAACAACATCGCGCCGTAGCCCGCGACCGAAGTGAGAACGCCGAGGCGCAGCGTCGGCCAGATGCGCTGTAGGGTGCCGTCGGCGGAGCTGCCCGGCGCGGTCTGCGTGAAGAGATAGACCGCGTAGTCGACGGACTCGCCGATCAATGTCACGCCGAAGCCGAGCGTGATCCCGTGCACGAAGCCGAAACCGAGGGCCACCGCCGCGATGCCGGCCAGCGCGCCGCTCATCACCGGAAGGAGGCCGAGGACCAGCAGGCGAAGCGACCGGTAGACGAAGAGCAGCAAGCCCGCCACCATCCCCGTTGCCAGCAGCGAGAAGCGCGTCGCGTCCCGCTCCATCGCCGCCCGCGTCCGCACTGCGAAGACGCCCGGCCCGGTTTCCAGGAGCCGCGCCTCAACGGCGCCCGGCACATCGCGCCTTGCGCGATCGAAATCGTCATCGATCTGCGCCAGGGCCTGCTGCTGGGCGTCGATATCGAAGCCCTCGGCGCGGGTCTCCAGCACCAGGAGGACGCGGCGCTCGTCGCTTGAGAACCAGACGCCGTCGCGGGCGTGGGGCCGCGCGGCGCCAACGAGCCGGTCGGCAAGCGCGAGGATCTCCCCGGTGGGATCGCTCGGCAGGCTGCGCTTCACCAGGACGGCGAGATCCGAGCCGAGGAGCTGCAGATCAGCAGTCAGCGCCTCGTGCAGCCCCGCCGCGGTGAAACGCTCGGAACGCACGCCGGGGCTCAGCAGATAGCGGTTGCGCCAGACCCAGTCGTGCTCCGCCGCCGAGCCGACCTCCTCGCCATTGTCGACGGCGACGAATGCCGGCCGGCCGCGCAGGCGCCGGGTGAGGGCGCGGCTCAACGCCGCCAGGCTGTCCGGCGGCGCGCCCTCAATGCCGAGCAGAACGAGCCGCGAGACGACGCCGCTGCGCAGCTGATCGACCAGCGCCCGCTGTCCGGCCGAAGGCGAGCGCGGGAGAAACGCGGTCATGTCCGCACGCAATTCGGCACGGGCGATCACCAGCGCACAGGCCGCGACGGCGACGATCCAGACGCCGATCGGGGTATAACGTCCGACGGTCATTGAATATCTTCGACGACGCTCATTTCGGAGTAATCGCCGTCGCTCTCCTGGGTCTCAACCGCGCGAATCCGGTTGGCGCTGCCGCTAATGCGGATCCAGCTGAGGATCTGCTTCAGCTTCCCCGCCTTCGGCTGCAGCAGCAACTGCCAGTCCTCGGCATTGCCCTCAAGACGCAGCGTGTAGAAGCGGTCGAGCGCCGTCTCATCCCCCGCCAGCGTGGCGCGAATGCCTTCGACGAAGGCACCGATCTCGGGATTGTCCGTCAGGGACAGGATGCGGACCTGCTCGTCCGGCCCGCCTTCGATCGTCAGCCGGTCGCCGCTGATCGCCATGCTCTCGCGCCTCGGCTGCAGGGTGATCTTCTGCACCTGGTCGGGCGCGCGGTAGGTCAGCGTCCCCGACGCGACAAGGGGCTCGCTCAGCATGTGCAAGGTCTTGCGCTCGACGAACCGGCCGGACGCCGCCTTGACCCCGCGGAGCGCGAGCATCAGGCGCGCCAGCCCCCAAGGCGCCGCCGCGTCCGGCTCCGGCGGGACGCCGGCGGCAACCGTCAGCAGGAAGGCGCAGAGCACGCCGGCGAGACGGGCGGAGCATCGGGTCAAACGCATCTCATGCCCAGAAATCGTAGAAATTGAACCAGTTGTAGGGCGCGGCGCGGCAATAGTGCTCGAGCCGCTCGACATAGCGGCGCATCAAATCCTCGACCTGCTCGTCACGGCGGCGCGAAGACGGGAGGGACGGATCGATCAGCGGCTCGAAGAAAACCTCGTAGCGCCGGCCGCCGCGATAGACGCCGGCCATCAGCACGACCGGTCGATTCATCAGCACGGCCAGCCGGAACGCGCCGAGCGGGAACGCCGCCGAGGAGCCGAGGAAGGGATAGCGGATTTGGCCTTCGCCGTCGATGCTGCGGTCGGCAAGCATGCCGACGAAATG
>JASHRZ010000546.1 GCA_030037055.1 Alphaproteobacteria bacterium | reverse complement strand
CGGCCATCGCAGGGGGAGCAGAAGCTCCAGAAGCTCGCGGCGGCGCTTGGCGCCGCGGACAGCGCCGCGCTCTACGAGCGCATCGTCTCGCTCTGGCCGGACCCGGCGCGGCTGGTGCCCGGCGCAGGGGAGGCCAAGGGCTTCGCCGAGACCCTGGAGGCGACGCGGCCCTTTACCGATCCAGTCGAGCGCATGATGGTGCTCGACGCGCTCACCTATCTTCCCGACGACATCCTCGCCAAGGTCGATCGCGCCAGCATGTCGGTCGCACTCGAGGTCCGGGTGCCGCTGCTCAACCATCGCGTGGTCGAGGCCGCCTGGCGCCTGCCGCCGGCGCTGAAGCTCCGGCGCGGCACGAGCAAATGGGCGCTGCGGCAGATCCTTTACCGCCACGTGCCGCGCGCGCTCATCGAGCGGCCGAAACAGGGTTTCAGCGTGCCGCTCGCCGCCTGGCTGCGCGGGCCGCTCAAGGAATGGGCCGAGGATCTGCTGTCGCCCTCGGCGCTGGCCGATACCGGCTGGCTCGAGCCCGGGCCGATCGTCGCGCGCTGGCACCAGCACCACGCCGGTCGCAAGGATTGGAGCCAAGCCCTCTGGGCGGTGCTGATGTTCCAATGCTGGTTGGCGCAGCAGGCGCAAGCGCGCCGGACGCTGCCCGAGGTCGCCGCCGCCCTATGAACGCTCGGGCATGAGGGCGGGGTCGTTGCGCCGGCTCCAGCCTTTTTCTATCTTCGACCGCGCGGCGGCAAGACACCGTCGCTCTGACGAGCGACGGGAGCGACCGTCTTGCGGTCGCTCCCTCTTTCCGCGCTCCGCGCGCGGAGAGGGATACGCATAGGACGTTTCGGTTTGGACCGACTCGACGATCTCGAAGCCCAGTCGATCTTCATCCTGCGGGAGGCCGAGAACCGGCTGACGCCGCTCGGCATGCTGTGGTCGATCGGCAAGGATTCGAACGTGCTGCTGTGGCTGGCGCGCAAGGCATTCTTCGGCCGGGTGCCGTTTCCGGTGATCCTGCTCGACACCGGCAACGAGTTTCCCGAGGTCTATGCCTTCCGCGACCGCATCATCAAGGAATGGGGCTTGAGCTATATCGACGCGCCTTGCCCTCCAGTCGAGGAGACCGACCCGTCGCTGCCGCCCAAAGCGCGCGCCGCGGCGCGCAAGACATTGGGCTTGAAGCGCATCATCGCCGCACGCGGCTTTCGCGGCGTGATGCTCGGCATCAGGCGCGACGAGCAGGCGGTGCGCGGCAAGGAGCGGGTGATGAGCCCGCGCGACGCCGCCGGCGGCTGGGACTTCAGGCACCAGCCGGCAGAGTTCTGGGACCAGTACAACGCCGAGCCGCCGCCGGGCGGCCATATCCGCGTCCATCCGCTCCTCGCCTGGACCGAGCTCGATGTCTGGCGCTACATCGAGCGCGAGGGCATTCCGGTGGTGCCGCTCTATTTCTCCCGCGAGGGCAAGCGCTTCCGCTCGCTCGGCGAGAAGGACATCACCTTCCCGATCGACTCCACGGCGGCGAGCGTCGGCGAGATCATTGCCGAGCTCGAAGCCTCGCGCGAGCCCGAGCGCGCCGGCCGCGCCATGGATCACGAGAGCGAGGACGCCTTCGAGCGCCTGCGCGCGCAGGGCTATATGTGATGGCCGCGCCGCCGCTGAAGCTGGTCGTGGTCGGCCATGTCGACCACGGCAAATCGACCCTGATCGGCCGGCTGCTGCACGAGGCGGGCGCGCTACCCAGCGGCAAGGTCGAGGAGCTGCAGCGGCTGAGCGAGCGGCGCGGCGTGCCGCTCGAATGGTCCTTCACGCTCGATTCGCTGCAGGCCGAGCGCGACCAGGCGGTGACCATCGACACCACGCGCTTCTGGCTCACTCTCGGCGGGCGCGATCTCGTCATCATCGACGCGCCGGGCCATCGCGAGTTCCTCGCCAACATGGTGAGCGGCGCCACCGGCGCTGACGCCGCGGTGCTGGTGATCGATGCGGCGGAAGGGCTGCAGGACCAGACGCGGCGGCACGCCTATCTGCTGCGCCTCCTCGGCCTCGAGCAGATCGCCGTCGTGGTCAACAAGCTCGACCTCGTCGATTTCGCCGAGGCGCGCTTCCGCGCGCTCGAGCAGGAGGCGCGCGATTTTCTCGCCGAGCTCGGGCTCGAGCCGCGCATCGTGCTGCCGCTCTCCGCGCGCCACGGCGACAACCTCGCCCGCGCCAGCGCAAATCTCGCCTGGCATGAGGGGCCGACGCTGGTCGAGGCGTTGATCGAGTTCGGCGCGGCGGCGCCGGCGGAGGAGGCGCCGCTGCGCCTGCCGATCCAGGACATCTATCGCCAGGAGGATCAGCGCATCCTGGTCGGCCGCATCGAGAGCGGCAGGCTCGCGCAGGGCGACACGCTGCTGTTCTCGCCCTCCAACAAGCTCGCGCGGGTGAAGAGCCTCGAAGGCTGGCCCGGTCCACCGCCGGAATCGGCCGGGGCGGGGCGGTCGATCGGCCTCACTCTCGACCGGCCGCTCTTCCTCGAGCGCGGCGAGCTGGCAAGCCATGTCGAGAACGCGCCGATGCTGGCCAACCGCTTCGGCGCGAGCCTGTTCTGGCTCGGCGTCGAGCCGATGGTCGAGGAGCGGGAGTATCGCCTTCGGCTCGGCACGGCCGAGGCGCTGGTGACGGTCGAGCGCATCGAGCGCGTCATCGACACCGACAGCCTCGCGCCGCTTGCCGCGGACGAGGTGCAGCGCGACCAAATAGCGGAAGTGGTGTTGCGCAGCCCCGCGCAGCTGGCGCTCGACGATCACGCGCGCCTGCCGCGCAGCGGCCGCTTCGTGCTGCGCGACAAGGGGATCACCGTGGGCGGCGGCCTTGTGCTGCTCCGCGGCGTTGCCGATCAGCGCCGCGCCGCCACCGGCAGGGCCGACAATCTCACCCTGGTGTCACACAAGGTGACGCAGGATGCGCGCGCGGCGCGCTTCGGCCACAAGGGCGGCGTGATGTGGCTCACCGGGCTTTCGGGCGCCGGCAAATCGACGCTCGCCATGGCGGTGGAGCAGCATCTCTTCCGCAAGGGCTATGCCGTCTATGTGCTCGACGGCGACAATGTGCGCAGCGGGCTCAATGCCAATCTCGGATTCTCGCCCGAGGACCGCGTCGAGAACATCCGCCGCGTCGGCGAGGTGGCGGCGCTCTTTGCCGATGCCGGCTTTCTCTGCATCACCGCCTTCATCTCGCCCTATCGCGCCGACCGCGCCCGCGCCCGCGCCGCCACGCCCCCCGGCCGTTTCCACGAGGTCTATGTCAGCGCCGACCTCGCCATCTGCGAGGCGCGCGATCCCAAAGGGCTCTACCGAAGGGCGCGGGCCGGCGAGATCGGCGAGTTCACCGGCATCTCCGCGCCTTACGAGCCGCCCTTAGCGCCGTCGCTGGTGGTGGACACGGCGCGTCAGCCGGTCGAGGCCTGCATCGAGCAGATCCTCGGCTATGTCGCCCAGCATTTCGCCACGGAGAGCGGCGCGGCTTGACCCGTGCCGGGGCGCCACCGTCGTCCAAAGGGCTTGGGCATCGCCGCGGCGGTAACACGGGTTCGAGGCCGTCGGGACGCTGAAGGCGGGTCCGTCGGAGCGCAAAGCGGCGTTGGCTCAGATACCCAGCAGCGAGCGGACGATCAGGAACAGGACCAGCGACCAGAAAATGACGGCGAGGGATATGGCGAGGGTGCAGCCGCGCAAGGCTGCACCCTCTTCACGTTTCTCGAGGAAAGCGTGCGCCCGACCCGCTGAACCCGTAACAAGACGCGGTCGAAAAGTGCGCATGGTCGATCGGCAAAACGGTTACACTGCTTAAGCGTGAGCAAATTCAGTGCCAGTTATTTGATTTCAACGCTTATTGGTTTTTTGTCTCAATTTTGCGCGATTTTCGGAGTCCGGCCGGCAAATTTGCCAGTATGGCGTGTAACATCGTAACATCTTGTGTAACAGCTTCGATCTGGCAGCGACAGTCAAAGTTACATTTATCGTCACCCCGTTCACGCTGCTCCGCCGCACGCCGAAGGGACAGAGCCGGCCAGGCCGCGACGCGCGTTGCGCAGGGTGCGGGCAATCCGATCGCGGTCCAACCGACACAAAGCCAACCGTCGGCGAACCATGCCGCTCCAAATAAGCGAGCGGCCTACTAGTTGCCGATGCCGATGCTCCGGACAATCAACTATTCCCGCGCTTAAGACCCGCCGAACTCCGGTCTACATCTCAAGACCGTCGCGTAGAAGGGCGGCGCAGCTTGATTTGCCGTGCCCGAGCCGGTAGACCGGTGCCGCCGCGTCCCCGTCGTCTAGAGGCCTAGGACATCGCCCTTTCACGGCGGTAACACGGGTTCGAATCCCGTCGGGGACGCCAGTTCTGCGCCACAGCCCGCTACGGTAGCCTCCAGCTGCCCGATCACGCGCGTTCGCTCGGCAGCGTGCCGAATTTATAGCCGCCGCGCTGGACGTGGCATGCCGACCAGGCTTTGCGTCCGAATCTTCCAATTTTTGGAATTTCGTGCCATGCTCCATCGATGATCGTCATTGGCACGAAGGTAGTCCAAAGCTATTTCGCCAAGATTGCCGGCCATAGGGGGATCAAAGCGGCACGGTCGCAATACGAAGTCTGGCTCGAGATTGTGGGTCGCGCCCAGTGGCGCAACCCGGAGGACGTTAAGGCATCTTATCCGAAGGTAAGCATTCTCAAGGCCGGCCGGGTTGTTTTCAACATCAAGGGCAACGACTTTCGATTGGTTTCGGCCGTCCAGTACCGGGCGGGAGTGTCGGCGATCCGGTTCTTCGGCACCCATGCCGAGTATGACAAAGTCGATGCGGAGACCGTGTGATGGATGCAACTCTGATCTTGATTGATAGCGAAGCCGAGTTCGCGCGCGCCCGCGCACTGGTTGATCGACTCTGGGAATCGGATGATCCAACCGACATCGCCCGGCTTCAGGCGCAGGCGCAGCTGATCGCCGCCTATGAGGAGAGCAAGTGGCCTCGCCGGACGCCGAACATAGCGGAACTGATCCGCCACCTCATGGATCAGCACGGCCTCACGCGTGCAGACATGGTGCCGCTCCTGGGCACACCGAGCCGCGTCAGCGAGGTTCTTCGGGGCAAGAAAGGGCTGAGCATGGCAATGGTGCAGCGGTTGCGCACCCGCTTCCAGATTCCGGCCGACTTGCTCCTTCCGCCGCCGAGGAAGGCGTCAGCCTCCCGTCCGACTAAGAGAGTCGCGGCATCGATACGCGGCTTTCGGCGTAGCGCTTCCGAGACGCTGCGGCCGAAAACGCGTGACCTTGGGTAGGTTCGGATAGTTCATCATAGCGCCACGGCGAAGCAGTAGTGCCCATCTTCATCGACCGTGGCACGCCAATTAAATCAATAAGTTATCCAAAGACCTCCACATCGTACATGAAATAAATCTGTCAAGAATACGCCGCCAATTACGGGCGATCTCCGGCGACGGCGGCGCGCACCCTCATGCCTCCTCCAGGCTAACCCGAGGAGAGATGCCGCCACAGTCCGGCGGGACCGTCGTGGTGTGAACCGGTCAGCACGATCTCCTGCGCCTCCGGGCTCAGGTGCGCGGCGCCGGTGCCGATCATCTTGCCTCCTCGTCTGCGGCCTGCCGGCCAGGTGCAGAGAAGCATGCGCCAGGCGCCGTCCAGACCGCGACGCCCGGCAGGGTCTCAGGGCATCACCCGCAGCGGACCGACGGCATGCGGGGGGCCCGCCACAGCCCCGCCCGGGAACGGCGTCTGCCAGGGATTGCCGCCGATGGTGTTGAAATCGGAAACCTGCAGCGCATCGGAGCGCGCGCTATGGAAGGCGGCCACGGCAAAGGCGCCGTAGGACATTCCCACTAGCACGAGGAGGAGCACCGCGAGGACGAAGTCGACGAGACTGGCGCGCGGTGCCGGAGAAGGGCTTGGCGTCGCCAGCCTGCGGCGGGTCGGCGCCACCGAACGCAGCGGCTCCCGCCGATCGACGTCGTTGGCCCGCGCGTTCGGCGCGCCGCGCCGCGCGGCAGCGAGACGGAGATTGCTCGACATGGCGCTCATCCTTAAGGACAGGGAATCCGGTCGGCGGCTCCCACGCCAAAAAAGATTTGCTTTGCCGGGAACGAGGATAACGCCAAAGCAGGGAACCGACATTCCCCAGATACCACCATTTCGTTGCACATTTTGGTCGTGCAAATGGCCGATTTGGGGATTTTTCGCCGGCCCGTCGCGCCCGGGGCTCTCCGTCTGGCGGGTCGTTAGCCGCGGCTTAGCCGGAGCCAAACGCCGCCGGCGGCATAGCTAACAGACCGCGTCCTTAAAAAGACCGCAGCCAGCCAAGAGATCATCGCCCCTTAAAAAGCCCGCAGCTTCATAAATAAAAGGGCTTGTTTGTCCAAACACTCCATCGAGTAGACTTCGATTCAAGCGAGCGGCCTCCAGCGCCGCACGGGATCGGGCCAAACAAAGCAAGCAACAACGCGCAGGAGCGCCACGGTTGTCATCGTCCCGTCTCTCCCTCGCCGAGCTTCCCAAGGCGATCCTCGACGCGACCGGCGTTAGCTCGACCTACTGCCGCCGGCAAGATTCCGACGCACCGATCGTCGACGGGCCGCTGGACCGTCGCTCGAAAAGCCCGCCACATGATCGCCGACATCCTCAAAGAGATGGCAAGCGAGATCGCGGCTTGCGCCGATCGGCCGAGCCGCCGTGACAACGCACTCTCGCGCCGGCCGGCACGGTCATCATCCAGAGAAGCCGATGACGAACCCAAACGAGGCAATGGGACCAGGAGCCCTGAGATGAAGAAGCCAAACCTCCATTCGCCACAAATCGCCGGCGCGCCGCCGGCTCCGCCGAAGCCTCCGGCCCGTCGTTTCGTCGGTGAGTCGTCACGTCAGGCAGAGACAGCGACCCCATCGGAGCCACAGCGTCAACGAAGAGCCACCTCCGGGCACCAACTCCGCAGTCCAGGGTAGACCCCAAGGTCGCTGACCTCTGGCATAGGGCGCCCCTCCGCCGTCGCGCTTGAACCCGAGCAAGTCAATGTAGAGCATGTCCGTCGCTCACGCGGTCGCTATGCCGCAGGTTTTGGAAGAAGGCCGGCAAACAGCCTGAATAGCGCCGAGTGCCAGGCCGGGACGTAGACTCCTTCGTCTACCAGCACTTCGGGCCTCGGGTCGATCGATATCACTCTGCCCAGTATCGAGGCGCGTTCTCTTCGTACTTCTCAGGCAAGCAGCGCCAGCGCCCGTTCGCACTCGGCAATGCCTTTGGCCGCGCGGTTGGTATGTATTTGGACGGAACCCAACAGGCAGTCCGCCCAGGCATGATTCGGCGCCAGCGACAGCGCCTTAGTCAAAGCCGCTTCGGCCGGCTCGATTGTCGGTCACGCAGAGGGTCGACATATGCGCCGGCCACCAGTGCCTCGATATTGCCGGGATCGAGCGCCAAGGCGCGTTCAAAGAAACCGCGCGCTTGCGCCAAATACTCGGGCGTCTGCCCCATATTGGCGCAAGCCATGCCTTGGAAATAAAGGTCCATGGAGTCAGGATGCGGTGCCCGTTCCGCGCGGCGCGCCTCGGCGGCGATCAACTGCATCCCCAACTGGTCGGCGAGCCGCGCAACGATCTCGTCCTGCATGTCGAAGAGATCGGCAACCGGCTTGTCGAAGCGCTCGGCCCAGAGGTGATTGCCGATCTCGGCGTCGATAAGCTGCACGTTCACGCGCATCCGGCCGACGCTACGCTGTACGCTCCCGTCCAGCACCTAGCGAATATTCAGCTCGCGCCCGATTTCTCCACGTCGAAGGGCTTGCCCTTATAGGTGAAGGCGGTGTTGCGCGCATCACGAACGCGCCGGAGATGAACGAGACATCGGTGGTGAGGCTCTCGGTC
>JASHRZ010000545.1 GCA_030037055.1 Alphaproteobacteria bacterium | reverse complement strand
GCCGGTGCAGTATCTCGTCGGCACACCGAAAGGCCGGCTCAGCAAGCTCGAGCAGGCGCTCGTCGACCAGCCGTGGCGGGAAGCCCGACCCGGGGTCAGCGTCAAGCTCTTAACGCAGGACGGCGAGCTTTACGTGTTCGCCTTAAGCCGCGATCGCGTCGCCAAGGAGCGTGCCATGCGCCGGCGCCAGCTCAAGTGGCTCTGGGCGCGCCTCAAGCAGATCGCCGCCATGCGGATCACGCGCAAGGAGTTCCTGATGAAGCTCGGCGCGGCGCGCGCCCAGGCACCTACGGCGTGGCGGCTGCTTGCGGTCGACATCGCCGACGACAGAGCGACACTCAGCTTCCGGCTCGATCGCGACAAGCTCCGACAGGCGCGCCGCGCGAGGGGCGCTATCTCTTGCGCACCAACTTGACCGAGACCGATCCGGCCAAGCTCTGGAGCCACTACCTCCAGCTCGTGCGCATCGAGGAGGCGTTCCGCAACCTCAAGGGCGATCTCGCCATCCGGCCGATCTTCCACCAGCTCGAAGCGCGCATCGAGGCGCACATCTTCATCGCCTTCCTCGCCTACTGCCTCCATGTCACCTTGGGCCGGCGCGTGGGTGCGCTTGCGCCCGGCCTCACACCGCGCAGCGTGCTCGAGAAGTTCGCCGCCGTGTAGATGATCGACGTCGCGATCCCGACCACCGACGGCCGCGAGCTTTACCTGACGCGCTACACGGAACCCGAGCCCGAGCTCAGACTGCTGCTCGACAAGCTCAAGCTCACACTGCCTGCCCAGCCGTCGCCCAGGATCACCACCCACCCCGACGGCCCGCCACAGACCCCGCTGTAGTGAAGACCTTCGAGGGTCGGCTCCAAGGATATCAGCGGCTTAGCCGTTGCCTATCCTGCCAATCCGCGAAGTTCGGTTAAGCTCCTGCGCCGAGCAGGGCGGCGAGCTCGGCACGGAAGGCCTCGGGATCGGCGGCGAAATCGGCGTCGACGGGGCAGCGATGCCGCTGCGCGGCCACCGCCGATCCCACCACATGGCGATAGTGGCAGCCGAGCAAGGCGGCGATCTCGCGGAAACACAGCAGCAAGGGCATGTCCTCGCGATGCGGAATGAAGGGATCGCCGGGCAGCAACTCCAGCACCCGCGTCTCCGGCGTGGCGAAGAGCAGATTGGTCAACGCCGCGCCGTGCGGCGCCACGATGTACCGGGCCTCGGCAAAGAGCCCCGCCTGCTCGGCGACGCTGCGACCGCTCATGGTCACATACTCGAAGCCGTAGCGCGCGGCGTGATCGGCGCATTCCTGCTCATTGACCAGCAGCCGATGCGAGGCGTCGCGCCGTCCGATGAAGAGCCGGCGCGACGGGCTCGCCTGCGGCGCGGCAAAGCAGCTTCGGCTGAAGGCGAGCATGGCGCTGTCGACCGCACCGGAGCGGCTCGGTATGTCGGCCACGATTCGGCTTGCCGCGACCGCTGCGTTCAGCACGCGATCGGCGCTGACGCCGGCATGGGCGAGGGTCTCGATGTGCCAGCGCGTCAGCGGCCGGCCGACATAATAGAAATCGGGCTCGATGCCGAGCTGTGTGCGGTAGATGCCGACGAGCGGTAGGCAGAACGCCAGCCAGTGATAGTAATTGCCCGGCGTCGTGTTGGAGACATAGGCCACGGTGCCGTCGATGCGGCGCGGCCGCTCGAGCAGGCGCAGCCGCACCGGCATGCCCTCGAAGGCGCACTCATCCTCGTAGATGACGATGTTGCCCGGCCCCGTGACATGATTGTTGCGGCAGCAGAAGCGCGGATCGGTAGTATCGACGACGAGATGGCGGGTCTCCACCGGCCGCGCCGGCGGCGTCCCGGGCTCCGACGGCCGCGGCGCCTCCTGCACGCGGAAGGAGTGCCGGAAAACCTCGGGGTCAAGACCCTTGCAATTGCCGTCGAGCACATCCGCTGCCGACAGCTTGTCGCGCGCAAGCGGCAAGGCGCCGACATGGCGCGCCGGCCTCAGGCACTGGCTCAGGCCGCGCTTGACCAGCTGCCGACTGAGCTCGCGCGCGGGACGGAGGCTGGCGGTGGCCGCCTCGATGCCGGCTGGCAGTCTCATGTGAACGCCCCCCTGGTCTGTGATCAGGCCGCTGCAGGTGCGTTGCTCTCACGGGTGTGTAAGCTCCCCCATCGCCAGAGTGCACCGGCCTATAGCCGCGGTGCTACAGCAAAAAGAAGGCAAAACCGGTTTGCGCGGGCCCTATCGGATCGCGAGAATTTCGCCGCACGCACCAAAATCTTCGGGCGAACGGCCGAGCCCCCGCCCCTCGCCCGCTCAGCGGCAGCGCGCGCGGCCGCTCGCATTCCCGCCCGAGCGGCAGCGCCGTCGTCCGCTTGACCGTCCCCAGCGACAGCGTCGACTGGACCCGATCGACCGCCGGCAGGCGCGTGATCACCTCGGAATGGAGCCGCTCCAGATCCTCCATGTCGCGGAAGACGACGCGCAGCAGATAGTCCGATTGGCCCGACAGCAGATAGCATTCCTGGATGTTGAGCACGTCGGCCATCGCCGCTTCGAAGGCCGCCAGCATATCGCGATCCTGGCCCTTGAGCGAAATGAACACATAGGCAGTGCCCTTGAACCGCGCCTTCGCCAGAGCGCCTCCGGCCCATGGCTGCGCGACATGCCAACCGATCTCCGCATTCCCGCGTCATATACGCTGCCGGGCGGGGGATCACACCAGAGGGCGTCGGGGACTACAACCAAGCCATTCAGGCGAGACTT
>JASHRZ010000544.1 GCA_030037055.1 Alphaproteobacteria bacterium | reverse complement strand
ATCCTCGAGGCAGCGACCGAGCTGTTCCTGAGCGAGGGCTACGGCGTCACCAGCGTCGAGGCGGTGGCGCGGCGCGCCCGCATCTCGAAGCGCACTTTCTACAGCCGCTTCCGCGACAAGGCCGAGCTCTTCGGCGCGGTGGTGCATCGGGTGGTCGAGCGCCTCCGCCCGCCCGGCGATGCCGGCCTCTTCGAGGGCGACTCGCTCGAGCAGATCCTGACGCGGCTGGCGCGGGTCATCCTGCGCGCCGCGCTCACGCCGCAGGCGCTGGCGCTCCACCGCGTGATCCTGGCGGAAGCCACGCGCTTTCCCGAGCTCGCGGCGGTGGTGACCGAGCGGGGCGGCAGCCGCGAGGCCGTCACACGCATCGCAGCATTGCTGGAGCGCGAGGCCCGCGCCGGACGTCTGGCGCTGGAGGATGCGTCTTTCGCCGCGGCGCAGTTCCTGCAGATGGTCGTGGCGCTGCCGCAGCGGCGTGCGCTCGGGCTCGGCACGGCGATGACGCCGCCCGAGCTCGAGTCCTGGGCGCGCGACACGGTCGCTCTGTTCCTCAACGGCTGCCGGAGCCGCTGAAATCGATTCCCTTCGGCGGAGCGGATCACGGCATCCCCTTCGATCTGCGCCCTTTCACGCGTTTGGCCCGCGCGGGACCTCCAGGGCTTCATCGCGCGTCTCGAACTCGATCGACAACAGCAGCAATTCGTCGCCCGCGAGCGGACCGATACGCCGATCGCCGCGGGCTCCGCATACCAGGCGGTTCGGCGCCACCCTGGTCTCCGCGCCACCGACAAGGCAACGCGGATGTCGTCGCTTCGATCCCGAGCCGCGAGCCTGCTCTCGGGTTCCGGGCGCGGACCAGCAGGGAGGCGTCTTCAACGAGCCGCGGCTCGACGCCCGAAAGCGGCCGGATCCCAACGCGAAACTGCTGAAACCCGCGCTGCCCGCCGCGTGGCGAGGTCTTCGACTTGAATGATCAGGGCTTGGCAGATCGCGAGCTCATGCATGCTCGTCCGATCCTTCGGCGCCAAGCAGGAAATTGATCTAGATCAACGCCACCGGTCCGGCGGCCGCGCACTCTTCATCCGTTGCAGGCGAACCGCGCGACCCTCTTGAGGTCAGGCTCGCGCGAGGCCGGTAAATCGACGGACCGAACTGCTTCGGTCTCTTGATGCTGCAGTAAATCACAATACGATCGGCGACTTCGAGACTCAATGGGTGGAGGTATGCCTTGAGCTACCATCGGCTCAGTGATGAACTCGAGTATCGCGGCATTTCCCGTCGCGACTTCCTTGGATTTTGCGCCTCGATGGCGGCGGTTCTGGGGCTGCCGGAAGGAGCCGGCCGTGCGATCGCAGCGGCGGTGGAAAACGAGCCGAAGCCGATCCTGATATGGCTGGAGTTTCAGGACTGTGCCGGCAACACCGAATCCTTCTTGCGAGCGAGCCATCCGACAGTCGCCGATCTCATTCTCGATTCGATTTCCCTCAACTATCATGAGACCTTGATGGCGGCGGCCGGCAGTCAAGCCGAGGACGCGCTGGCCCAGACCGTCCGCGACAATGCCGGCAAATATATCGCGTTGGTCGAGGGCTCCGTCCCGACCGGCGCAAACGGCGCCTATTGCACCATCGGCGGCAGATCGGCTCTGCACATCGCGCGCGAGGTCTGCGGGGCCGCCGCTGCGACCATCGCGGTCGGCACCTGCGCGGCATTCGGAGGCATCCCGGCGGCGCGGCCCAATCCGACCGGCGCCTTGTCGGTCGGCGACGCGGTTCCCGACGTCAAGAACCTCATCAACATGTCGGCCTGTCCGGCCAACGCCGAGAACATCACCGCGCTCATCGTCTATTACATGACGTTGAAGCGGTGGCCCCCGCTCGACCAGTACCGGCGCCCGCTTTTCGCCTATGGCAAGGCGATCCACGACAATTGCGAGCGGCGCGCGCATTTCGACGCGGGCCAGTACGTCGAAGCCTGGGGCGACGAGGCGCATCGTCACGGGCACTGCCTCTACAAGATGGGATGCAAGGGGCCTGCAACGTCGCAGAACTGCCCGGTCGTGCGCTGGAACGAAGGCACCAACTGGCCGATCGGCTGCGGCCATCCCTGCATCGGCTGCGCCGAGCCGAATTTCTGGGACACGATGACGCCGTTCTATCGGCGGCTTCCCGACGTGGCCGGGTTCAGCGTCGGCGAGTGGGTCGATCCCGTCGGGCTCGGTCTGGCCGGCGTCACGACGGCGGCGGTGGTGGCGCACGGCGTCGGCATGGCGGTGCGCCGTCGCGTCGGAGAGGGCGCTTCGAAGGAAGATGAATCAGAGGTCGAGTGATGGCGCACATCGTCGTCGATCCGGTCACGCGCATCGAAGGCCATCTTCGCGTCGAGGCGGAGGTCGATGGCGGGACCGTGAAGGAAGCATGGTCGTCATCGACTATGTTTCGCGGCATCGAGATCATTCTGCGCGGTCGCGATCCGCGTGACGCCTGGGCCTTCGCCCAGCGGATCTGCGGTGTGTGCACCACGGTCCACGCCATCGCCTCGATTCGCGCCGTTGAGAAGGCGATCGGCGCGGTGCCGCCGCCCAATGCCCGGCTGCTGCGCAATATCATCATTGCCGCGCAGGCCGTCCAGGATCACGTGGTGCATTTCTATCATCTCCACGCGCTGGACTGGGTCGACATCGTCAGTGCGCTCGATGCCGATCCCGCCAAGACCTCCTCGCTCGCCCAATCGATCTCGGATTGGCCGCTGTCCAGCACGACCTATTTCGCCGGCGTGCGCGATCGCATCAAGGCCTTCGTCCAACGCGGCCAGCTCGGCCCGTTCGCCAACGCCTATTGGGGTCATCCCGCCTATCGGCTGCCGCCCGAAGCCAATCTGATGGCGGTGGCGCACTATTTGGAGGCGCTCGATTGGCAGCGCCGCTTCATCAAGATCCACGCCGTTCTCGGCGGCAAGAACCCGCATCTGCAGAGCTTCCTGGTCGGCGGCATGGCGACTCCGGTCGATCCGGACTCGCAAAACGCGCTGAACATGGAGACGATCGCGACGCTGCATAAGCTCGTGGCCGACGGCTTGGCCTTCGTCAGCCGCGTCTACATACCCGATGTGTTGGCGGTCGCTTCCTTCTACAAGGATTGGGCAGCCCTCGGCGCCGGCGTCGGCAATTACATGGCCTATGGCGAGTATCCCGAGGAGGACAGCGAGACCCCTCGGTTGTTCTTGCCCACCGGGATCATACGCAACCGCGATCTCGCGACGGTCCTGCCGGTCGATCAAGCCAAGATCAGCGAGTATGTCGCGCATTCCTGGTACGATTATTCGGTCGGCGACGACAAGGGGCTCAATCCGTTCAAGGGCGAAACCGCGCCTCACTATACGGGGCCGGCGCCGCCTTACGAGAGGCTCGACGTCGCGGCGAAATACAGCTGGCTGAAATCGCCGCGTTATGAGGACGAGGCGATGGAAGTCGGGCCATTGGCGCGCATGCTGGTCGCTTACGCCTCCGGCCGTCCGGGACGCGTCAAGGAGCTGGTCGACAAGGTCCTGTCGTCTCTGGGGGTAGGGCCTGCGGCGCTGTTCTCGACTTTGGGGCGTATCGCCGCGCGCGCCATCGAGACTCAGGTGCTGGTGGAGTCCATGGACCGCTGGATCGCGGACCTGGCCGAGAACATGGCGCGGCACGACTACCGCATCCAGGACAATTCGAAATGGGATCCCTCTAGCTGGCCGGCCGATTGCTTCGGCGCCGGCTTCCACGAGGCGCCGCGCGGAGCGCTCGGCCATTGGGTCCACATCGCGAACGGCGCGATCGTGAACTACCAGTGCGTGGTGCCGAGCACCTGGAATGCGGGTCCGCGCGACGCGGTTGGACATCCGGGCCCCTACGAAGCCGCCCTGGTCGGGACCCCTGTCGCCAAGCCGGAGCAGCCGCTGGAAATCCTGCGCACGCTGCATTCCTTCGATCCCTGCATGGCCTGCGGCGTGCACGTGATCGACGCGACGAAACGCGAATTGGCCCGGGTGAAGGTCGTTTGACTCTCATGGCGAACAAGCGCTCCACGAACGGCGGGATCGAACGGATTTATGTCTGGCAGTTGCCGGTGCGGCTGACGCATTGGCTGATCTTTTTCTCGATCATCGTGTTGTCCGCGACCGGCTATTATATCGGTCACCCCTTCATCAGCGTTTCGGGTCCGGCGCGCGATCACTTCGTGATGGGGACCGCGCGCGCCGTGCATCTCTATGCCGCCATCGTGTTCACGCTCTCGGCGGCGGTACGCATCTATTGGATGTTCGCCGGCAATGCCTATGCGCGGCTGACCCAGCTCGTCCCGCTCGCGGGCGAGCGGCTTGGCAACCTCTGGCAGACCGCGCTGTTTTACTCCTTCATCCGCAGGCATCCGGAGGCCTATCCGGGCCATAACGCGCTCGCGGGCGCATTTTACGCCCTGGTCTTCGTGATCTATCTGGCGATGGTCGCGACCGGCCTTGCCCTCTACACGGTCGTTGCCGCGGCGGGCTCGCCGTTCAGGGCATTCGACTTCTTGGTGCCGCTGTTTTACGGCTTGCAGATGGCGCGCCTGATCCATCACATCGGCATGTGGTTCCTGCTGATCTTCGCGGTGGCTCACGTCTACTTCGTCCTGCTTTCCTCGATCACCGAGCGGATCGGGACCGTCGACTCGATGTTTTCCGGCTACAAGTTCCTGCCCAGGCGGAGAGCGGGCGCGCGGTGAGCGACGCCGGACGAGATCCCTCGGAAAAGACGATCGGCCTTCTCGTCCTCGCGCTCGGTAACGTCTTGCTCGGCGATGACGGGCTTGGTGCCGCCGCGGTCGCTCGCCTGGCGCGCGAATACCGCATCCCGCCGGGCGTCCGGCTGGAAGATGGGGGAACGCTTGGTCTTTCGCTTTTGGGATTGCTGGCGGAATCCGATCACGTAATACTCGTCGACGCCGTTCGTGCCGAAGGTCCGCCGGGAACTCTGGTCCGGCTCGACGGAGCTGAGGTCATCGACGCTGTGCGGGACCGCCTGTCGCCCCATCAGGTCGGGGTGGCCGATCTCCTCGACGCGGCACGGCTCATCGACTGTTATCCGGCCAGCGTTGCGCTGTTGGGGCTCGTGCCGGAGGCCATCGATCTGGCTTTGGCGCGATCGGACGCGGTGGAAGCGAGGCTTGATCGCCTCGTAGACGCGATTGTGCGAGAGGTGCGGAGCCTTGGCTACGGAATGGTTCGCGAAACCGCAACCGTGGGCCGGCATGGCGCTGCTCGCGATCCTGCTCGCCATTTCGGGATGTAAACCTGATTCGCCCAAGATGCCGGCCGGCATGATGACGTCGCGAGAGGCCCAGAAGGCAGGCGGCGAGATCTTCGCCGCCAATTGCACGATTTGTCACGGCGTAAGAGGAGACGGCCGCGGCCAGCGTCATGAGGGAATGAATCCGCCGCCCGCCAATCTCACGCTACCGCCCTGGTCGGAAGAGAGAAGCGCAACGCGGATGTATAAAGTCATCCACGACGGCATGCCGGGAACCGCGATGCCGTCGTGGTCGACGCTCAGCGATCGGCAAATCTGGCAGGTGGTGGCGTATGTCCACACGCTCGGAAACCCGTGAAGTCCCGCTGATCCACGATCCCGGCGTGCCGCCGGCAGGAGAGGACTCGGCGCTCTTTCGGTGGCCGACGGTATCAGGCGAAGCGACAATGACGCGCAACCTGGCCAGGCTCGGGCTGATGACCGCGGCAGCGATCCTCTGTCTCGCCCCGGCGCCCGGCGCCGGCGCGGCCGACGGCAACGCCCTCATGGCGGTCTGCGCCGGCTGTCACGGCAAGGACGGCGCCAGCACCGATCCCAGCGTGCCGATAAACGCCGGCATGTCGGCCACTTACCTCGCCGACCAGCTGAGTGCCTTCAAGAACAAGCAACGGCCGTGTCCGGTAACCGAGATGAAGGCCGGCGACAAGAAAGGGACGAAGACCGACATGTGCGCGATCGCCGGGGCGCTCGACGACGCCGACACCAAGCAGCTCGCCGGCTATCTCGCGAAGCAGAAATTCGTGCGCGCCTCGCAGGCCGCCGATGCCGCACTGGCGACGAAGGGCCAGCAGATCCATCAGCAGAACTGCGAGAAATGCCATTCCAACAATGGCAGCGCGCCCGAGGACGACGCCGGCATTCTCGCCGGTCAATGGACTCCTTACCTGAAGGAGCAGCTTGCGGACTTCAGGTCCGGTGCGCGCAAAGCGGATCCGAAGATGAAGCCGGTGGTCGACAGGCTGGACGCGGCGAGCATCGACGCGCTGGTGAATTTCTACGCCAGCTTGAAATAGCGCCGTCGCGGGGCGGGCGCTTGCGCGCCAAGAAGGGGGGGTGACGGATGGCGGAGAACACCAAGCGGCCTGGGCTCTTGCACCGGGTGATCGACATCCTGCGCCGCCCGAGCGTGCGCTACTCGCTGGCGAGCCTGCTGGCGGCGGGCTTTATCGGCGGCATCGTCTTCTGGGGCGCCTTCAACACCGCGTTGGAGGCCACCAACACGCTCGCCTTCTGCACCTCCTGCCA
>JASHRZ010000543.1 GCA_030037055.1 Alphaproteobacteria bacterium | reverse complement strand
GGCGGCGCTGGGCGTGGCGGTGACGATCGAGAGCGCCGCCGGCGCCGGCGCCTATGCCGGCCCGCTGTGGTTCAAGGCGCTGATCGCCGCAGCGCGCGAAGCGCATCCCGAGGTGGCAGTGAGCGACGTGCTCGATTGCGCCGCCGAGGCGGGCACGACGCTCGCGGCGCTGCGCGCCGGGCTCAAGCGCGTGCGCTTCACCGGGCCCGAGGAGCGGCGCCGGGCTCTCGCCGAAATCGCTGCGGCGCAAGGCGCGGTGGTCGAGGGCGAGAGCGAGGAGCCGGCGCTCGATCTGCTCGCCGCGCGCGATCCCGAGGCAGCGCTGCGCGCCTTTCTCGGCGCAAAGCACGCCGCCGGCTGAGGCGCTTGCGGCGGCCGCAGGCTTTGCCGCATCTTCGGCCTTCTGCTATACCCCGCGTTTCATCCCAGCCGTGCCCGAGGAGCCGCGCCGCCATGATGGTCAGCGAATCCGTCAAGAAGATCCTCGACGGCTATGAGAGCGACACGCCGGGGACCAAGGCCAACCTCGCCCGCATCCTGATGCAGGGCAAGCTTGGCGGCACCGGCAAGCTCGTCATCCTGCCGGTGGATCAGGGCTTCGAGCACGGTCCGGCGCGCAGCTTCGCGCCCAACCCGCCCGCCTACGACCCGCATTATCATTTCCGGCTGGCGATCGACGCCGGTCTCTCGGCCTATGCGGCGCCGCTCGGCTTCATCGAGGCGGGCGCGGCGAGCTTCGCCGGCGCGATCCCGACCATCCTCAAGGTCAACTCCGCCAATTCGCTCGCGCGCACCAAGGAGGCGCCGTCGCAGGCGGTGACGGCGAGCGTGCGGGACGCCCTGCGGCTCGGCTGCGCCGCGATCGGCTTCACCATCTATCCCGGCTCGGACGCCGCCTATGACATGATGGGGGAGATCGCCGAGATGGGGCGCGAGGCCAAGGCGCATGGCCTCGCCGTGGTGATCTGGTCCTATCCGCGCGGCGGCAGCCTCTCCAAGCAAGGTGAGACGGCGATCGATATCTGCGCCTATGCCGCGCATATGGCGGCGCTGCTGGGCGCGCATATCATCAAGGTCAAGCCGCCCACCGAACATCTCGAGCTCGAGGCCGCGCGGAAAGTCTACGAGCAGCAGAAGATCGACATCGCCTCGCCGGCTGCGCGCATCCGTCACGTCGTGCAGTCCTGCTTCAACGGCAAGCGCATCGTCGTCTTCTCCGGCGGCGAGGCCAAGGACGCCGAAGGCGTGCTGAGCGAGGCGCGCGCGATCCGCGACGGCGGCGGCAACGGCTCGATCATCGGCCGCAACACTTTTCAGCGGCCGCGCGACCAGGCGCTGAAGCTGCTCGACGCCATCATCGGCGTCTACAGGGGCGAGGCCTGAGCGCGCCCGCCCGCGCCGGCGCGGTGACCACCCGCCTCTACCTCATCACGCCGCCGGCGTTGGAGCCGAAGACTTTCGCCGACCGGCTCGCCGAGGCGCTCGACGCCGGCGACGTCGCCTGCGTGCAGCTCCGCCTCAAGGATGTCGACGACGATGCCATTCGCCGCGCCGCCGAGGTATTGCGGCCGGTGGCGCAGCGGCGCGGCGTCGCCTTCCTGATGAACGACCGCCCCGATCTCGCGCTTGCCACCGATTGCGACGGCGTCCATGTCGGCCAACAGGGCGTGTCCTATGCCGAGGCGCGGCGCCTGCTTGGGCCGGATCGCATCGTCGGCGTCACCTGCCACCAGAGCCGGCATCTGGCGCTCGAAGCGGCCGAGGCCGGCGCCGACTACGTCGCTTTCGGCGCCTTCTTCCCGAGCGCCACCAAGGAGACGGCGCAGCGCGCCGATCCTGAGCTGCTGCGCTGGTGGAGCGAGATCATGACCGTGCCCTCGGTCGCCATCGGCGGCATCACCCAGGCAAATTGTGCGCCGCTGGTCGCCGCCGGCGCCGATTTCCTCGCGGTCATTGCCGCGGTGTGGAGCTACGCACAAGGGCCGGGCCAGGCGGTGAAGGATTTCCTCGCCGCGATCGCCGCAGCCGGCGGAAGCTGAGGTTCCGGCTGCAGGCGGCCGTGCGTGCTTCGGTGCGCGGCGCTACGCGCGGCTCCTCAGCATGAGGCGAGGGTCGATCGGGTATCGACCGATGATGCCGGATTCGATGTCGCGTCAAGCGACCGGCGCCCAGAGCACGTCCTCGATAGAGGCAGCGCCGGTCGCCAGCATCACCAGGCGATCGACGCCGAGCGCAATGCCGGCGCTCTCGGGCATGCCGTGGGCGAGCGCCGCCAGGAAATCCTCGTCGATAGGATAAGCCTCGCCATAACACCGGCGCTTCTTGGCCTGGTCGGCAAGGAAGCGGCGGCGCTGGACCGCGGCGTCGGTGAGCTCGCCGAAGGCATTGGCGAGCTCCAAGCCGCAGACATAGAGCTCGAAGCGCTCGGCCAGCCGCGGATCGTCCGGCTTCGGCCGCGCCAGAGCCGCCATCGAAACGGGATAGTCGCAGAGAATGGCGGGCACGCCAACGCCGAGATGGGGCTCGATGCGCTCCAGGAAAACGCGGAAAAAGAGATCCTCCCAGGCATCGCCGGGATGCTGGGCGATGCCGAGCGGACGCGCCGCATCGGCCAGCAGCGAAAGGCTCGGCGCCTCGGGATCGGGCGCGGTGGCCAGCAGGTCGATGCCACAGAAGCGCTGGAACGCCTCGGCGACGGAGAGATAGGTCCAACCCCCGCCGGGATCGGCGGTACGGCCTTGCCAGGCGAAGCTTCGGGCGCCCGCAGCGTCGAGGACGGCGCGCAGCAGCGCCTCGCACTCCGCCATGAGATCGCGATAGGAGGCGCCGGCGCGATACCATTCGAGCAGGGTGAATTCGGGGTGATGCGTGCGCGAGCGCTCGGCATTGCGGAAGCAATGGGCGAGCTGAAACAGATGCGGCACGCCCGCCACCAGCAGCTTCTTCATGGCAAATTCGGGCGAGGTGTGGAGAAAGCGCGGGCGCGGTCCCTCGTCCGGCTCGATGAGCGTGGTGGCGAAGGCGTGGAGATGCGGCTCGAGCCCGGGGCTCACCTGCAGCACCGGCGTCTCCGCCTCGACGAAGCCGCGCTCGGCGAAGAAGCGGCGGATAGCGGCGAGGATGCGCCCGCGCGTCTCCAGATGCGCGCGCTTCAGCGCAAAGCGCTCGGGCTGCCACCACGCGTCGCCGGACATCGCGCCTCCTGACCGCAATCTACCAGCTTCACGCCTAGCAGGTTGCTGAAAAACTGAAAAAGGCGTGACCGATGCGCAACATTCGAATTCCAAGAGACGCTCGGTTGATTCTTTCGTGCGCCGTTGATCGCGATTTCGAATCTATGTTACGCATCGAGAGCCTTCCAAAACGTTTTTCAGCAGCCTGCTAGAAGCGGAACAGCTCCATCAGGTCGCCGATGGCGGGGCGGTTGCTCGGGACGTAGGGATCGCCAGCGGACATGACGGGGTTCGGCAGGTTGTCGCGGCTTTCTGGCGAGAGCGGCGCAAGCCGCCAGTTGCGCTCGACGAACTTCAGGATCGAGACATGGTCGTAATAGGTGTGCTCGACATGGCCCGGCCGGGCGAAGGGCGAGACCGCGACCAAGGCGATACGCGTGCCGTCACCGAAGAAGTCGAGGATCTGGATGTAGCCGCTGTCGTAATAGCCGCCGCCTTCGTCGGTGGTGACCAGGATCGCGGTCTTCGCCCAGAGCGCGGCATCGGCCTCCACCTTGGCGATGAGCCGGCGCAGGAAGCCCTCGTAGCGCGGCACGGTCGAATAGGCGGGATGGCCGGATTCGATGTTGGGGGGTACAACGAAGGAGACCGCGGGCAAGGTCCCTCCGGCGAGGTCGCGGTCGAGCTCGGCAAGCCCGACGAGGTTCCGTCGCAGCTCGCCGGTCATCACCGCGATTGAATGCGTCAGCGCGTCGCAAATGTCGCAATACTGGTCGGCGTCGATGCCGTCTTCGGTGCGGCCGCCGCTGTACCATTTCCACGACACGCCAGCCGCCGCAAGCGCCTCGGCAATGGTCTTCTGCTGTTGCGGCGGCAGGGTGAACTCCCCGGGCCCGAGCGGCTGTGGCGTGCCGTTCGGCGCATAGCCCGGCCGGTAGTTGTTGACGAGGTAGTACCGGCCGGGCAGGCAATTGCCGCCGTTGAAGGGCTTGTAAGGCAGCGCGGCGAGACGGTCGCGAATCGCTTTCACCCCCGGCTGGCGCGGATCGGCGCAGTTGACATAGGAGCCGCCGAAATAGCCGGACTGCGTGTACCAATTAGCGGTGCCGGGACGCGGCTCGGGATTCTCGATCTGGTTGGCGGGCGGCGTCGCCGGCTTGCCGTCGATGAGGTAGGAGGCGACATAGCCGGTGGCAAGCGCAAAGTAGTTGGCGGCGGTGCCGCCCATGATCGGCTGATGGTAATTGTCAGCGAGTGCATAGCGCTCGGCGAGCTCGCGCAGGTAAGGCGCATCGCCGGCAGCCATGTTGTAAAAGCCCATGGCGATGCCGCCCTGATGGGTGCTCAGGCCCGGATGCTCATGGTGCTTGGCGGAGCCTTCGCCCGAGCTGAGATCGACCCAGACGAAGAGGTCGTTGCGGCCGCCATCGATCTGCTGCCACATCTGGAAGAAGCGATGCACGGGATCGCCGACAAAGGCCAGGTAATCTGCATAGCGCGTGATCTGGAACGGCGCGTTCGGCAGTGCCGCTGGGAAACGCCGGTCGGGAGCGTTCTGCGGCAGGCCGCGGGCATAGGTGGTGCTGGGCCGCGGCAGAGCCGCGAAGCTGCCAGTCGTGGGCGGCGTCACCTCGTAGCGCCCGCGCGGCGCGGCGATGCGCTGGAGTGCGAGCGCGGCCCGCGGGCCGGGACTGCCATCCTCCTTGACGATGCCCTTGGCGAGCAGATTCGCCACGTGCTGCCCCGGCAGCGGACGAAAGGTGGCGAAGAGATGGTCGAAACTCAGATTCTCGCCGATGACAACGATCAGATGCTCGATCGGCGTCGTCGTCTTCGGCTCGCCGAAGACCGGGCCGGCAGCGCCGAGCAGCGCCGCGGCAAAGGCCAGCCCACCCCATCCCCGCATCGCGTGACCCTCCCTCGACCGCCCCATCATAGCCGCGCGTTATGACACTCCCAGCCTTGCCGGCGCCTCTTCCTTTGACCGGGACAAGCTGCTAGTACACGCCACCGACCTCAATTCCGTCACAACCGAAGCGCCAACGAGGACGAGCGCCATGAAGATCAATGCAATCGACATCAAGCCGGGCAACGTCCTGGAGCATCAGGGCAAGCTCTGGCTGGTGCTGCGCCGCGAGCTGGTGCAACCGGGCAAGGGCGGTGCCTTCGCCCAGGTCGAGATGCGCGATCTGCGCGGCGGCTCCAAGCTCAACGAGCGCTTCCGCACCCAGGAGACGGTGGAGCGCGTGCGGCTCGACGAGAAGGAGATGCAATTCCTCTATTTCGACGGCGATCTCGCGACCTTCATGGACAACGAGACCTATGAGCAGCTCACCGTCAGCAAGGAGATGATCGGCGAGCCCGCCGATTTCCTGCATGAGGGCATGATTTGCGCCATCCAGCTCTACGAGGGTTCGCCGCTCGCCGTAGCGCTGCCGCAGAGCGTCGTCATGACCGTGGTCGAGGCCGATCCGGTGGTGAAAGGGCAGACCGCCTCCTCCTCGTACAAATCGGGCAAGCTCCAAAACGGCCGGCGCGTGATGATCCCGCCGCACATCACCGCCGGCACCAAGATCGTCGTTAATACCGCCGACGGCAGCTATCTCGAGCGGGCGAAGGACTGAGGCTTGGCGCCGCGTTCGGCCACCATTAATGTCATGGCCAATGCCGCCTTGAAGGCGGCGCGCGGCCTGATCCGCGATTTCGGCGAGGTCGAGCAGCTCCAGGTTTCGATCAAGGGGCCCGGCGATTTCGTCACCGCCGCCGATCTCAAGGCGGAGAAGGTGCTGCGCGCCGAACTCGGCAAGACGCGGCCGGGCTACGGCTTCCTGATGGAAGAGAGCGGCGGCGAGGCGGGCAGCGACCTGCATCACCGGTGGATCGTCGATCCGCTCGACGGCACCACCAATTTCCTGCACGGCATCCCGCATTTTTCGATCTCGATCGCGCTCGAGCGCGACGGCGAGATCATCGCCGGGCTGATCTACGAGCCGGTGCGCGACGAGATGTTCTGGGCAGAAAAAGGCGCCGGCGCCTTTCACAACGATCGGCGGCTGCGCGTCTCGGCGCGCCGCCACCTCGCCGAGGCGCTGATCGGCACCGGCATCCCCTTCATCGGCCACAGCGATCATGCAAGCTATCTCGCCACGCTCGGGGCGGCGATGGCGGCGACCAGCGGCGTGCGGCGGCTGGGCGTCGCCTCGCTCGATCTCGCCTATGTCGCGGCCGGCCGCTTCGACGGCTATTGGGAATTCGGCCTCAAGCCCTGGGACCTCGCCGCCGGCATCCTCATCGTCCGCGAGGCTGGCGGCTATGTCAGCGACCTCGCCGGCGGCCACGACATGCTGGCGACCGGCGACGTCATTGCCGCCAACGCGCATCTGCACCGGCCGCTGCTCCATCTACTCAAGAAAGCGCTCACGGAGCCGGCAGCAAACTGACTGTGGCGGCGACCGGCTTGCTTGCGGTAGTTTAACGGCGATGATGACGCGCCGAATGGCGCGGCCCCTGGAAGCAGTGATGGATCGCGGCCGCATGGCCAACTCATACTCTCGTCTTCTCGTCCTACGAATGATCCCTGTCGCCTTGATTCTGCTCGCAGCCGCGGCTGCTCCGGCCGCTGCGCAGATGGTCGTCGGCGACCTTCACCAACCCGAGGTCACGGTCGATCTTGGCGTGCTCGACTCGTTGGGCCCGGCGCCGACCTTGCCCCAGCTGCTGCTGCGCAACCAAGCGCCGCCGCGGCGCGGCACGCCGGCAACGCGCCCGGCCCCCGCCAAAGACATCGCGCTCCATCCGCCCAAGACGAAGAAAAAGGCGGTGGCCGAGACCGCGAGCAAGCCCGAGAAGCCCGTCGCCGCCCGGCCGGCCGCGCCGATCGCACCGGTGGCGGCGAGCGGCGGCGCGACGCCGCGCGAGGCCGTCACGGCAACACCGCTTGCCGAGGCGACACCGAGCCAGCCTGCGCCCG